>JBAVJG010000429.1:0-6506 GCA_049687655.1 Anaerolineales bacterium
GTTTTAACCACAGATAAATATGGATAATTCACTGCAACGTCAAGAAGTAAATGAGATTACAAATAAAATCATTGGTTGTGCTTATCAGGTCAGCAATACACCTGGGGTTGGTTTAGTTGAAAAAGTATATGAAAATGCACTTGCACACTTAATCCGTAAATCCGGTTTGGAAGTAATACAAAAACATCCTATTAAAGTAGCCTTTGACGATATGTTGTTGGCAAATCGAGTTTTGGTAGAACTGAAAGCAGTCCAATGCTAATGGAACAACATATCAACAAGGCATTGAATTATTTGCGTGCCAGCGGTTATGAAGTTTGTTTGCTTATCAACTTTGGCAGGCCAAAGATCGAGATTAAGCGCCTGCTCCCCTCTGTCTATTGGAAGTCCCTCAATCCATAGTGCCTCGTTTATCAACTCTATCCTATTTATCTGTGTTCATCAGTGGCTAATTCCCTTCTCCCCCGTGAATTCTACAACCGCCCAACGTTGACCGTTGCTCGCGAACTGATCGGCGCACGTTTGGTGCGAATTTTGGATGGACAGAAACTCGTCGGCCTGATCACCGAAACGGAGGCATACGTCGGCGAGGAAGACCTGGCCTGCCATGCCAAAGCGGGTCGAACGCCACGCACACTTCCCATGTACGGGCTACCAGGGCATGCCTATGTCTATTTCACGTATGGCAACCACTGGATGTTAAATGCCGTTACCGAAAAAGAAGATTTCCCAGCGGCGGTGCTGATTCGTGCCATCCAACCCATTGAAGGCGGAGCGGTTATGTCCGCGCGGCGGAATGGACGCGATACCTTCGGTCCCGGCAAGTTGACGCAGGCCATGGGCATCACCAAAAACGAGAACACGGTCGATTTAACGGAAGCAGGCGAAGGCTTGTGGATTGAAGCGGGGATTTCAGTCCCCGATAAAAACGTGACGATTGGGCCGAGAGTGGGTTTAAACACTGTGCCAGAGCCCTGGTTGTCTAAGCCCTGGCGCTTTCTGGTCAAAGGCTGGAAAATCGAACATACGCTGGAGGAATAATGGGTCTTTTAGATGGTAAGAATGCATTGGTTTTTGGATTGGCTAATGACCGCTCGATCGCCTGGGGTATTACACAGGCGCTGCACCGCGAAGGTGCGAACATCGGCATCAGCTACGCGGGTGAGGTGCTCAAACGGCGCGTGGACCCGCTGGCCGAGCAGATCGATTGCACGTGGGTGGAAGAATGTGATGTGACTAAAGATGAGGACATCGAGGCCATTGCGAAGAAAGCCGCCGAGGATTTCGAAGGCATCGACGTGCTGGTGCACTCCATCGCTTTTGCGGGCCGTGAAGAGTTAGACGGCCCCTACTACAACACCACGCGTGAGGGTTTCAAGAACGCCATGGACATCAGCGTCTATTCATTCGTGGCGCTGGCACGTGCGTTCCAGCCTATTTTGCGGCCGGGTGCGTCATTGATGTGTATGACCTACTACGGCTCGGTCAAAGTCGCACCGCACTACAACGTGATGGGCGTCGCCAAAGCCGCCCTGGAAGCCACTACCCGTTACCTGGCTTACGACTTCGGTCCGCAGCAGGTGCGCGTGAATGCCATTTCGGCGGGACCGATCCGCACGCTGGCCGCGGCAGGCGTAGGGGGGTTTCGCAGTATGTACAAGCATTTTGCTGATATGTCCCCGATGGGCGAAAATATCACCACCGACGATGTGGGCAACGCGGCAGTTTTTCTGGCTTCGGATCTCTCATCGCGCATCACCGGCGATGTGTTATACGTGGATAGTGGCTTCAATATCATGGGCGTCCAAATGGGGCCACCAGAAAACAAAGAATAGTTTTCGACCACAACTGGGACGCTGATTGCGCTGAAAACGCAGGTTTTTCTGCGTTCTTCAGCTTAAATCAGCGTCCTTTTCCTTTCTACGGTAAAATAAACGCGTATGTTCAAACGAAATACCCCCCCCGCCAGCGATCCATCCCAATCCCAACCTGTCCAGGCCGTGGAACGCATCACGTCTGTGCTTGGCTCGGGTGTGATCTGGCATGGCAGCATCAATGGCAGCGGCGGCGTCCGTATCGAGGGCGCTTTCGAAGGCGAGATCGCGCTGCGCGGCATGCTCGTTATCGGCGAAACCGGGCGCGTTACCTGCGAGAACATCCGCGCCAACACCGTCATCGTGGCGGGGGCTGTACGCGGAAACATCACTACCCAGAAACTCGAAATCCGCGCCAGTGGGCGGGTGTGGGGCGACGTAGTGACCACCGCCTTCGTGACGGAGGACGGCGCATTCCTGCGCGGACAGATCCGAATGGAGGAAGCGGTCGAACTGGACCTCGAGCCTGCTCCCGAGACCACACCCTCTGAGGCCGCCCTGGTGGAATCCAGTTCAGCGGAGTCCGAACCCGAACCGTCGAAACCCAAATCAGCTCCTAAAAAATCAACCCGCTCGAAAAAATCAACCGCAAAATAACCCCGAACGCAGGAGGTTCATTCTATCCGCATGAAGTACACAGACCTGTCTATTCAAACGCAACGTGACGCCCCCAACAATGCCCGCACGCAGGGCTTCGCTTTTCTTGTGCGTGCCAGTTATCTTACGCGCGAGAACCAGCCCACCCCTCTGGGGGAACATGCGCTTAAGCATCTGGAAAAATTAGCAGCAGACCTGGGGGATGCGTTTATTTCAAAGCTCGATATTCCCACGATCAGCAACGAAGATGAAACCTTCTTTCCCCTGACTACAGGAGAATTTGAAGTCATTCACTGCCTGGCCTGCGGGTACACAGACCGTAGTGAATTCGCTCGTTTTGCCAAAAGTGTCGCTTCACAAGAGGAAGCGCTTCCGGTAGAGAAAGTAGAAACACCCGAATGCAATACCATTGAGGAATTAGCCAATTTCCTGGGTATTCCAAAAGAGAAGACCGCCAAAGCCTTGCTCTATACGCGTCAATCTGACGGCAAACTGGTCTTCGCCGTCCTACGTGGAGACATGCAACTCAGCGAAGCCAAGCTGAAACAGCAGATTGGCGAGATAAAAATGGCTGACTACTATGCAATGGAAACCGCCGGTGCAGTGCCCGGTTATGCCGCCCCCATCGACTTGAAAGATACGCTCATCATCGTGGATGACCTGATCCCCGATTCGCCCAACCTGGTGACAGGCGCGAATGATAAAGGCTATCACCTGAAAAACGTCAATTACGGGCGCGATTACAGCGCCGAAATCGTCACGGACCTGGTGCAGGCAAATGAAGGCGACTCGTGTGTCAATTGCGGCGAACCGCTATCGGCTTTATCTGCCGATTTACTGAAATCAAAAGGTGTGTACGAGTTCGACAAGATTTTGCATGCGTTGGCCGAAACCCACCACGATGACAATGGCCTGACTGTGCCACATCCCGCCGCGCCGTTTGACGTGTACCTGATGAATATCCCTGGCAAAACGATGGATACCGGCGCTATCACCACTGAACTATATAATAGTTTTCAAAAAGCTGGTATTTCAGTACTTTTTGATGACCGCGATGGCCGCGCCGGAGTCAAATTCAATGATGCCGACCTGGTAGGCCCGCCCGTGCGAGTGACGGTCGGGGAGCGCGGATTGCAAAACGAGATGGTAGAGCTGAAGCCGCGTTCTGCCTCGCAGAATGGTCTTGTAAGTCTGACAAGTCTGACCGGCCTTCCAAGTCAGGCTGAATTCTGGGAATTGGTCAACAACCTCGATCTGTAAGACCTGTTAGACAGACACTCAACTACCCAACTAACAAACTGCAATACTACCTAACAAATATGATGAAAATCCCTATGTCTTCTCCAGACCTGACCGATGCGGATCGTCAGGCAGTGATCGATGTCATCAACACGCCCAATTTGAGCATGGGCGGGCGCATCCTGGATTTCGAGCAGGCCTTCTGCGAACAGACCGGGCTGAAACACGCCATCGGCGTTAACTCCGGGACAGCGGGGCTGCATTTGTGCGTGCGCGCAGCGGGTATCGGGCCGGGGGATCTGGTCATCACCACGCCGTTTTCGTTCGTGGCCTCGTCGAATGTGCTGCTGTTCGAAAATGCGGTGCCGGTCTTTGTGGACATCGATCCGCGCACGGGGAATATCGACCCCGAGCTGGTGGCGGATGCGGCGAGGAATATTGAAAAGTATTTACCACGTAAATCGAAAATCATTAATCGTAAATTGAAGGCGATACTACCTGTGGATGTATTCGGTCAGTCCGCCGATATGGATCCCATCAACGCGGTTGCAAAAGAGCACGGACTGAGTGTGATCGAAGATTCATGCGAAGCGTTGGGCGCGGAGTACAAAGGCCGCCAGGCTGGCACGCTGGGTGATTACGGCGTGTTCGCCTTCTACCCCAATAAGCAGATCACCACTGGCGAGGGCGGGATGATTGTCACTGACGATGATGAAGCCGCCAATTTCATGCGCTCACTGCGCAACCAGGGACGCGCCGTGGGCGATACCTGGCTGCAACACACGCACCTGGGCTACAACTATCGCCTGGACGAGATGTCCGCGGCCATGGGGATTACGCAAATGCGCAGGCTGGATGAACTTCTCACAAAACGGGAGCAGGTGGCGGCCTGGTACGAAGCGCGCTTGAGCGAAATCCCGGGTGTCGAAGTACCTATCGTCGAGCCTTATACCACGCGCATGTCTTGGTTCGTCTACGTCGTCCGCTTCGATCCTAAAATCGACCGCGATGCTCTGGCGGAACGTCTCGGAGAGAAAGGCGTGCCTGCTCGTCCGTATTTTCTGCCTATTCATTTGCAACCTTACATGGCGGCGCGGTTCGGCTGGCGCGAGGGCGATTTCCCCGTGACCGAAGACCTGGGGCGGCGCGGGCTGGCGCTGCCGTTTTCGGGCGTGATGACGGAAGAGCAGGTGGAGTTCGTCTGCGGGGCGATGCGCGAGGTTCTGAGCGCGGCGTGAACGAAGGTCATTATCCACCTCCCAAGCAGCTTGGGCTGCTGATTCACATCCTCCTGATCCTGATACTGAGCGGGCTGGCTGGCTGGGGTATCTGGAACTTGACGTTCACCGAGGTGGGACCGAATTTCGTCATTTTTTTGCTGGATACGCTGCTGGCTTTGGTGCCGCTGCCATTGTTCATCTACCGCGCCTACGCCCTGTCGCGCGCCAACTATATTCTGGACCGCGATAGTCTTGAAATTCGCTGGGGGCTGCGGGACGAGGACATTCCGCTGAACGACATCGAATGGCTGCGCCCCGCATCGGATCTATCTGCGCCCTTACGCCTGCCCTGGTTACCCATACCGGGAGCCGTGCTGGGAACCCGTCGCCACCCGGATCTGGGCGTGGTCGAGTTCCTGGCAGCGGATCCCAGGAACCTGCTGCTGGTGGCAACCTCCAAACGCGTGTACGCTATTTCACCTTCCAACGCGGCCAAATTCGCGCAGACTTTTGCGCGTACGATCGAGATGGGCAGTCTCTTGCCCGCAGATGCCAAGTCGGTTTATCCTTCCTTTATTTTTTCGCGTGCATGGGAGAATCCGTTCATACGCTTCCTGTGGCTGGCCGGGTTATTTTTGAACATCGGGTTAGCTGTCTGGGTGATGCTGACCATCCCAACGCTCAATCAGGTTTCGCTGGGATTTGCGCCCTCCGGCGCAACTTTGCCGCCTTCCCCGGCGAGTCAGTTGATCTTGCTGCCGATTGAAAGTTCATTTTTGTTTCTGATGGGGCTGTTTGCCGGAATGTATTTCTTCCGCTGGGAAACGCATCGCGTGCTGGCGGTGATCATCTGGGCTTCGAGTGCGTTGACCAGCTTGTTGTTCTTATTGGCGGTGTTATTTATTATCTCCACTCCTGTATAAGCACAAAGGAAACAAAGGGAATGCTTCGTGCGCTTTGTGTCCTTCGTGGATAAAAATGCAACTCATCATCGGATTTTTTCTTGCAGTCGTCATCGCTTATCTGGCTTATCGTGCCCGCAGCCTGGACCGCAGCGGGGCGATTGCTGCTCTCATCGTAGGGACAGTCATTTTTGGGATGGGCGGCTGGCGATGGGCGATCCTGTTGTTGACCTTCTTCATCACCTCCAGCGGACTGAGTCGCGCCTTCAAGGATCGCAAACGAGAAGCCAGCGAAAAATACGCTAAGGGTGGTCAACGTGACGCTGGTCAAGTATTCGGCAATGGCGGGATCGCGACCCTGTTCGCTGCGCTGCACTTTTTCTTCCCGGAAGCGGCCTGGCCCTGGCTGGGATTCGCGGCTTCTCTGGCGGCGGTCAATGCGGATACCTGGGCCACGGAGTTGGGTGTACTTAATCCAACCTCGCCGCGCCTGATCACGAACCTGCGTAAAGTGGTCGAAAAGGGGACATCCGGCGGGGTTTCACTGGCCGGGACACTGGCCTCGCTGGCCGGGGCTGGGATTATCGGGTTGTTGGCTGCTCTACTTGCTCCAACAGGAATTAATTGGGGGCTCTTTGTTTGGGTTACCATCGCTGGTTTTCTCGGCGCGCTGT
>JBAVJG010000430.1:0-3790 GCA_049687655.1 Anaerolineales bacterium
TAATTAGGAGAAACCTGAATTTGAGATAGATCGCCGATTCCATAAAGTTGTTGGTTTGCGTTTTGCTGTAGACCAATTGCCATAGAAACCAGGATCAATACCGCGGCGGTCCCGATCACGACGCCAATAGCTGTCAGCCCAACGCGGGCTTTGCGGCGGCCGAGGTTGCTGATAATGAGACGAAGTAAATCCAGAAGACGCATCTTCTATCTTTATCCCGAAGGGGAAACGGGCATCTGGGATGGAGACATTATGCTCACCGGTTGGGTTGCTGGACTGGAGCTATCGAGTCCAAGCAATCCCAGGACAAATCGCCAGACCTTTTGCCAGAACGATTCTGGGACAGTCGTGATTAGCAATAGGGGAAGTACCCACAACCGTCCGCCTTCTACAGCAATCCAATCAAATACATTACGAGGTTTGTAGAAAAACCAGAATATTTGTTTAACCAAAAAACGCAAAGGCGATGCATTGCGCGTCATTCTTCCTCGATTTTATTGTTAAGCGGATGATTTGATTCCATCATTGGATTCCAACTCACCACATCGGGTATAAAACTATGTATATGACGGGTACCAGAGCTTTTTTGTTCCTTGGTCAGTGTGACGATTAACAATTTCCATATGAATAATCCATCATCCTTCTCGAGAAATTAATTGGATAAGCTCGTAAACGGAGACTTCACGTTGATCGTTGCGACGCAGAGGAAGATTTGTATTCACGGTGTAACGATTATTTCTACCTTCCTTTCGCTTGGCTATATAGCCTTCTGCTTCAAGGTCCTTGATAATTCGAATAACCGATCTTTCTGTGATACCCAAAGCCAATGCAATTTCACGAGATGTTAGATGTTCTTGACGGTTCAATAAGGTAAGGACTGCAGCATGGTTCGTGATAAAAGTCCATTTGTTTTTAGCCATAATTCCTGCCAGTTTAAATATGCTATTTCTGTCATGACGTTTATTTCATGAAATTTTACGCACGTTTATTTTGATTGTCAAGGTTTTTATTAGAGCTGGAGTCATTTGACAAATATATTACCCCAATACAAAAAGAAACCGCTCCACAAATTGGAGCGATTTCTTTACTTTGATTCGGTACTCAATTTTAGGCAGCTTCTGGGAGTTTCTCTATACTGGTTTCAAGCGCCTTTTCCAGTTTCTCTTCCAAAACATCGCGTTCCATATCCTGGACGACAGACCATTCGGTCAGGAGTTGTTTCTTCATTTTCAGGAAAGCATCTTCTTCAGTGAAATTAAGTTTGGATTCTTGCTGCTTCCCGTTCAAATCTCGAATCATGCGAGCCTTTGCATAGATGGAAGGATCTTTGACAGCCTCGATGACTAATTTGCCCCTCTTGGTATGATTCTCAGGCAATTTCTCAGGCGGTTTACGGATCATGGTCAGCGCACGCCGGATTTGACGTTCAGAAGTGATCGGCCGGATGTATTCTACGTCCGTTCTTACCACCGAAAGCCAGTACACACTATCGAATGTTTTGACGCGAAAGAATACCTTTTTCTCACCATCCAATTCTTTCTTCTCGATGCCTCTCACCTGCCCGACACCATAATGAGCATGTACGATCCAATCCCCTTTTGAGTACGTGCTTTGCTGGACATTCATGAAACACCTCCAGGTTTTTATGCTCTAATTACCATATTCCCGCTGTTTTCTAGCACGTTTTTTATGGCGCCGAATCGCTTTTTTATCTTCCATCCGCCTCTGTTCATTCTTGGAAACAAACCAGCGTCTCTTCCGGACTTCGCTCAAAACACCACTTCGGGTAACAATCTTTCGGAATCGTCGCAACAATTTTTCTTGAGATTCTCCATCTCTTAATTCTACTTTGGGCAAAACAAAACCTCCATATTTTTATTTAGCAAAAACCATATTTTGACAGGGAAAACAAAAAAGATTTGGTCGGATAACCAAATCCCAAGAAGCTTTCATAATAAGTTAAACAATTATCTGTTCAACCGGATCAACTCGTCCCCTACGATGGTTTTACCCACCGATCATTCTAATTTAAGCCGATGCCTCCACACTTCTTAGGAACATCCTGATTATTCAGAACTGGTTCTAGCTATTGAATTTTTATTATAACACAATGGCTAATCGCTTGACAGCCTGTAAAACCGTCATATAATAGGTCAAACGATATCCAAACGCGACGACCGGGACGAGTAATCGGGTCGTAAGCCGACAGAGAGAGCATGGTCATCGGTTGAGAGCCTGCTCCGGCAAACCCCATTGAAAACCCCCCGTGAGCGGAAACCCTAAAGCTGCCAGTGATTAACTTTCAGCAAGTAAGGTGAACGGTTGGCCCCGTTACAGGCTGCGAATGAGATGAGTCGGTATAAGACCCTAAAAGTCTCAGAGATCTTTAGGGTCTTGATCGGTTCAAATCGGGTGGATCCGCGTGAGCATCACTCTCGCCCCGTGCTGGGTGAGAGTTTTTTTATTTAGGAGGCTGCCATGAATACCACTACTCTATGGCGGCCCGGAGGTTGTGTACCGCTCACCTGCACTGCATCAAACGCAGTGCGGTGCAAGTGTCGCTCCGGGACCGCGTAAAACCCATTGAAGCGGTAGCAAGCACAATCTTAAGAAAGGAAGCGAAAATGGCTAAGCAAGCTGAAGAAAAATACGAAGAGTCACAACTCTATAAAATCCGGCACTCTGCGGCGCATGTTATGGCCCAGGCTGTCCTGGAAATGTTCCCCGAGGCCAAATACACGATCGGTCCGCCCGTTGAGAACGGTTTCTACTACGATTTCGAGCTGCCTGAGCCCATCTCAGCAGATGACCTGCCAGTGCTCGAAAAACGGATGAGGCAAATCATCGCCGGGCAGCATGCTTTTGAGAAGGAAGTGCTGCCAGCCGATAAGGCGCGTGAAGTTTTCAAAGACCAGCCCTATAAGCTGGAACTGATTGACGGACTGGAACAGGGTGGTTACGATGAATACGGAGAGCCGCTAGACGAAGAACCCGAAATCTCGATCTACAAGCACGATGATTTCGTGGACCTGTGTCGTGGGCCGCACGTGGACAATACCAAACAGATCAATCCATCTGCCATAAAACTGATGTCGATTGCAGGGGCCTACTGGCGCGGCGACGAGAACAACAAGATGCTGACGCGCATCTACGGTACGGCCTGGCAGAAACCTGATGAACTGAAGCAGTACCTGCACATGTTGGAGGAGGCCAAGAAGCGCGACCACCGCAAACTGGGCAAGGAACTGGAAATCTTCATCTTCGATGAAGAAGTCGGGCCTGGCCTGCCGCTCTGGCTGCCCAACGGCGGCATCATGATCGAAGAATTGGAAAAGCTGGCCAAGGAAATGGAGGAACAGGCCGGCTACAGCCGCGTGCGCACGCCGGTTTTGACAAAAGAGGACCTCTTCCTGAAATCGGGTCATCTACCCTACTACGCCGAGAGCATGTACCCGCCCATGGAATTGGAAGGCGTAAAGTACTACGTCAAGCCGATGAACTGCCCGATGCACCATAAAATTTTCGATGCGCGACCGCGTTCCTATCGGGAACTCCCGCTGCGCCTGGCGGAATACGGAACCTGCTACCGTTACGAAAAGTCGGGTGAACTCTTCGGCCTGATGCGCGTCCGCTCAATGCAGATGAACGATGCGCATCTCTATATCGCCGAAGACCAATTCGAGCAGGAATTTATTGGCGTGGTGGATCTTTATCGCAAATACTTTGAACTCTTCGGCATCGAGAAGTACGTCATGCGTCTGTCCCTGCACAGCAAGGCGGGACTTGGCAA
>JBAVJG010000431.1:0-12750 GCA_049687655.1 Anaerolineales bacterium
CCCGGCCCAATGATGCGATCCCGCTTTTTCCGAATGGTAAGTTCTGTTTCAATGGGGAAAACCGTATCCAGGTGAGCACTGACGATCAGCGGTCTGGCTTTACCACCTCCCGGCAGGCGTGCATAGACATTACCCACCTCGTCCATGACGATATCTTGTAAGCCTTCAGCATCGAATAATCCTTTTACGAATTGTGCCCGTTTTTCCTCGGCAAATGTCGGTGCAGGGATCTGCTGGATTTCTACCGTCAGATCGAGCAGGCGTTTGACGAATGCTTTCATATTCATACCTCGTGCACCATATCGCGCAACACTGATAGGCGTGCCTCTGCCAGTCCCGGCACCACATCCAAAGGATAGAACGCGCCGCTGCCTTCCACGTTGAGGGATGCAGATACATTCCCGTACAACGCTGCTTCCAGCGGGTCATATGTATTCCGATAACCAGCCAGGAAACCGCCGCAGAAGGCGTCACCTGCGCCAGTTGGATCGGCCTTGCGTGAAGAGTAGGCCGGGATTTCCCAACGGTGCTTACCCATGGCATCATACAGCCATTGTCCCTGTCCACCACGTTTGATGACCACCAACTCGCAGCCATACCCCCCCAATTCTTCGGCCATCTCCCACAGGTCATTAGTCCGGCCCCAGAATAAGGCCTGTAGCTCCTCCTGGGAGGGCAGGAAGGCTGTCAGCCCGTTGAGCAGCTCACGTAGGTCTTTGAGAAAGTCGGGGTTCATGTAGGCAGCCTCTGGGTCCAGGGTGATCGTGGTTGCCAGTCCCGCTTTGAACGTACTAAGCAACTGTCCCTGGCTGGTGAAATCCATAGGGCACAGGTGTACGGCGCTGGCCCCTTGGTACTCCTCAGGGATGTCGCTGACGGTAGGCGCGTCCGGCAGCGGCTGGCGTGGGTTATCGTGAGAATCTGGTGGTTGATACCCCAAAAGCGCTTTGGGGAAGTTCATCCCCCGGCGTGCAAAGTGTGAAACCGGGTTGTTGAGACTGCGTTCAAATGAATCCGAATAGGCACGGAAGCTGCGCAGATCCAGGCTGTCGGGCAAAACCTTCAACCCCTGCATATCAAATCCACGGTCTTCAATATTCCGACGCCATTGAAACGGATAATCTTCACCGACACGCCCCAGCAAACCGATCTCTGATGTCCAGATGCGCAGACCGCCTGCCGCATAGAGCAAGTTGCCGCCCGGTGTATCTATCAAAGGATTACCGACCGGCGGCAACAAGTATTCACGTCGCAAAAGCCCGGCAAGGACAAAACGTGGTTCCATGTGCTCAGGTTATAAAAGCTTTTTCAGCTGATTTTGTTCTTGCGGGGCGCACAGGCAGGAGGAAGCTAAAGGTGCTGCCCTCACCTTCGACACTATCCACCCAGATGCGGCCACCGTGCATTTCGATCATGGTCCTGGCGACTGAAAGTCCCAGGCCCATGCCGGTGTGACGCCGCGTGAGATGCGACTCGACCTGGAAAAAGCGGTCGAATATGTGCGGGATGTCGTTAGCGGGAATGCCAATTCCATTGTCCATCACGGAAACCTGCACATGACCGGTCACCGATTCAACCGAGACCCACACTTGTCCGCCTTTGTCTGTAAATGTAAGGGCATTACGGATCAAGTTACTGATAGCGACCGTGATCTTATTGGCATCAGCTTCCACTTGCATCTCTTCATCTGTAAGTTCAGCCCGCAGGGTAATATTTTTGCTGGCCGCCATATCTTGGAAGGAGGCAACAACTTCTTTGACGATGCGTGAAATTGATATCGTGTTTTCGCGAATGCGGGAAACCCCGCTTTCGTAATTGTCGACTTCTGTCATGCTTTCGATAATTTCCTTCAGCCGGGTGGCATTGCGGATGATCGTATCTATGGGCTCGCGATGCTCTTCTCCGATCAGTTCTCTTAGGAAGGTTGCATGTCCCAGGATCAAGCCAAGTGGCGTACGCAATTCATGGGAAGTAATACCGATAAAGTTGCTTTTCAAGCGGTCGAGTTTTGCAACTTCAATAAGTGAACTTTTGATTTGTCCTTCCAGTTTTGAGTTCCAGAGGGCCATTGCAGCATATAAGGCCAGTATCTTTAGAATTGTGACATCTTCCTCGGTATAATTGGCGCTGTCTGCCTTATTGACCACTTCTAGCACACCAATGGTATTGCCTTCATATGCCATAGGAACAGCCAGCAAAGAAGAAGTTGTAAAATTGGTTGCCTGATCGACCGCAATATAATGGCGCGGATCTTTTGTTACATCTTGAACAAGCTGGTACCTGTTATTGGCAAAGACCCAACCTGCGATACTCCCATTCAAGGGAACCATAAAGTCCTTCAGGAGTTCTTGCCAAAACCAGGGCACAGCAACGAAACGCAAGGAATTCGAGGATTCATCGAATTCAAGGATCGAGGCGGATAGACTACCTGTGAGGTCGATAGCGGCAGTGGTCAGGCGTTGCAGAAACTCCTCAATATCGGGAGCAGACCCAAGTCTTTGAATGACCGCGGGTAGATGTTCCAAGTTTGAGGTGTTATGAGACAATTTCATAGTCTGTCACAAAGAATAAAGTAGTATCATTATACAATATCGGGCTTGTAAAAAGGCATTGTTGAGGAAAAACGTATCCTCTATTAATAATTGCAATCCAAATGGTAAGGAGTATGTTTCATGGCAAACAAAAAAGTGCGTGTCGCTATCATCGGTGTGGGGAATTGTGCATCCTCGTTGGTACAGGGTGTCCACTACTACCGTAACGCGAAAGATACCGACACCGTTCCCGGCCTGATGCACGTGAACCTGGGCGGGTATCATATCAAAGATATTGAGTTTACACTTGGTATTGATGTCAATGTATCGAAGGTGGGGAAGGACCTGTCGGAGGCGATTTTCGCATCGCCAAACAATACATATAAGTTCACCGATGTGCCCAAGATGAACGTTCCTGTCGTCCGGGGCATGACCCATGACGGACTGGGAAAATATCTGTCTGAAGTAATTGAGAAGGCGCCCGGCCCAACTGCCGACATTGTCGGGCTGCTCAAAGAATCTAAAACTGATGTTGTGCTTAACTTCCTGCCGGTCGGCTCTGAGATGGCGACCAAATGGTACGTGGAGCAGATTATTGAGGCTGGCTGCGCATTTGTAAACGGCATCCCTGTGTTTATCGCATCCAGTGAATACTGGAGCAAACGTTTCCAGGACGCCAAACTGCCCATTTTGGGCGATGACGTCAAGTCACAAGTTGGTGCGACGATTCTGCACCGCGCCATCACCAGCTTGTTCGTCGACCGCGGTGTGCGCATCGACCACACTTACCAGCTCAACTTTGGCGGCAACACGGACTTCCTCAACATGCTCGAGCGTGAACGACTGGAGAGCAAGAAGATTTCCAAGACCGGCGCTGTCACCAGCATGATCCCTTACGAGTTGCAATCGGATAACATCCACGTCGGCCCCAGCGACCATGTTCCCTGGCTGACCGATCGCAAGTGGTGCTATATCCGTATGGAGGGCACCACCTTCGGGGATGTACCCCTCAATGTGGAGACCAAGCTGGAAGTATGGGACAGCCCCAACTCGGCCGGTGTAATGATCGACGCGGTGCGCTGCGCCAAGCTCGCGCTGGACCGTAAGCTCAGCGGTCCTATTATTGGTCCTTCATCCTATTTCTTCAAGACGCCTCCCAAACAGTTCAGGGACAATGTCTGCCTGGAGATGACGGAAGCCTTCATCAAGGGCGATAGCGACGAATAGATAGATTCGTTTGGCCAGTAGACAGTCTACTGGCCAAACGGAAACGCAATTATTGGTAAAATGCTCCCCATGTTTCGACATTTTCGCATCTTTCTCGGTCTCAGCTTGCTGACCATTATTTTCGCTGCCTGCGCGCCTACCCCTGCATCCCCCACTCCCGACATGAATGCGATCATGGAACAGGCCGTCCAGACCGCTATGGCAGATCTGGCAACTCCCACACTGCAAGCTACTGAAACACCGTTGCCCACCCCAACCATGGCACCGCGCACACCGCCTGCCATACCACAGATTTTCACTACCACAACACTGAATCCGCTTGACACTCCACACGTCTATGAAACGGATACCTGCCAGTACCTGCAAAACAAGTGGAATCCCAACAATGCAGCGCCCGGTACGATCGTGATGGTCGTTATGTTCCATGGCATCAACAAGGATGCCAGCAATCTTGATCCCAACGATATTACCGTGCAGGATTTCAAGAAGTTAATGAATGACATGCACGAAATGGGCTTCGAAGCCATCAATGCAACCCAACTGGCAGACTTTCTTGATTACAATACTTACATTCCGGGTCGCTCTGTGGTATTGACCTACGATGACAGACACCGTGCCGAAGCGTATGAGCATTTTCGCCCGTATGCCGAGCAGTGGGGCTGGCCTGTCATCAACGGCTGGATCAGCGCCTTTGGCGGCGATGATCAATTCTTGGCAGAGAATGTAGCGTTGTCTCAGGAAGGCTGGATCGATTATCAGGCACACGGCGTGGTTCATAACATCAACATCGAACCAAGCTCTACGGACGAGTTTATCTATAGCGAATTACAGGGCGCCATTGACAATATCCAAACCTATTTTGGCAAGACCCCCATCGCTTATATCTGGCCTGGCGGCGGATTCACGCCCCGCGGCGCCGAAGTGGCGCGCGAAGTCGGCTACCGGGTGGGCTTCACCGTCAACCCGCGCGGACCAATTATGTACAACTGGGTCCCACAGGCGGATGCAGTTGATCCCAACCGTCCCTACGCTATCCCTGAAGGCCCAGCCAATGATCCACGCTTGACCCTTCCGCGTTATTGGCCGACGCAGGTTATCCCCGAGCTTGACACTATTCGCGTGATGGGGAACGAGGCTGCAGCTTATGCGGAGCAGAATAAAGCGACGGAGTTGGAGTATTATGATATTGTCTGTGCTCCCACCTACGGACAGATTCCATCAGCCCAGTAATGCAACCATTCAACATCCTATCAACCGATACACCTGCGCGTCCGGCAGGGAAAGCACGGCTTCATACCAATTCCCCTTTGCCAGCAACTGCGAAACATTGAAACTTTGAGAGGTGCCCCCTATGTACACATAATCGATTTGCAATTGGCATAACATTTCCAACGTGCTTTCGGAATGAAAATCGATCTCAAATTGCGCGTAGGTTATCGCTTTGCCTGTTAATGCCGGGATCCAGATTCCCGCGTCCGTGCCAGTGAGGCCAGCGGAGGGTCCTGATGGGAGCACATTCATTTGAGTAGCTGGAATCAGGATGTACGCATCGGCTGGCAAATTTGCCTCCAACCAATCCAACGCGATCGTATCATCGTATTTCACAAAATTGCAGCAATCCGAGGGGTAGAAATTGTAGTTTCTTACCGGCGTCAAACTCGCAATACCGAGAAACACAACCGCTGCCAGAATCCGGACGTATTGGTTTATTTGTTCGGAAAATCCCTTTATATCGTTCAAGAACTGTAAAAGACCACCCAATCCCAAACCGCCGAGCATGGATAGCGGCAGGTACAACAACATTTCCACAAATGGCCTATCCAGCAAGGTCTGGTTTTCAAGCCCGGGCAGCCAGTTGCCGATTGGAACAAACAATGCAACAAAAACAGATAATGTGAAGAGGATGCTGAAACAAACACTCCGGGGAAATTTTGCGAGCGCAAACGGACTCAATGCAACTACTGTCAGGGTAACCCAGAGACCATCTTTAAAGTATGGCTCGAGAGTTAAAGTTAGCAACGGCTCTTGCTTTATTTGTATTCCCAAAATCAGTAATCCCATGAGCAAAATACCCATTGACAAATACTGAAATTTCTTAGAGAGGCTACCCAGCTCACCTGATATAAGCCAGCTTATAAACGAAATAACGATTACGATCAATGTCCGTGTGTGAAAAAGCGTTGAAACCATTATTCCCAAAATTAGCAAACCAATCCACAATGGTTGATTGCGATTCGATTTTTTCAGAGAGATAAAGTATGCCATACTCAATACAATCTCTAAAGCCAGCAAGCCCGCCAGGGCAGGGTATTTGCCCCAGTTGACCGCGAATCCCGGCATGTACCAACCGAACCCGGCCAGCAAGGTTCCAAAAAAAGCGGCTGCGTTGCTCTTGGTTTCGCCTCGGATGAGAAAAAATAACGGGATGGGTATCGCAGCCAGGATGACCTGCCCCAGGACCAGGATCATGTCCATCAGATTGGCAGGCAGGCCAAAGGTCAGAAGAGAAGCGAGAAAGTGAAAGCCCAGATGGTAATAGCCTGGGGTCAGTGACGGGAGCGTCTCAAGCAATGATGAAGAGTCCATCGCCGTCACAAGTTCCTTGATGATCCGGTAGTGTTCAACAGAATCGAAATAAGGCGGGACAAGTGTCTCGGTCAAAAACGCCAGTCGCAGGATCACCGATACGGCAAAAAAGCCAATCAGCAGCCCGAGACTTTGCCAGGGAGACGTTATTTCTTTGGATGTGTTCCGTAAAAGGAATAAACTAAGGCTCCACCCCAGGCTCGTGACGCCCACGGCAATCAGGACAACCGGCCATTTTTCGACAAAGACGGAGAGCCCGTCTGAGAACGCCTGCCAGATCAAGGTTGTGGTGTGGAAGTCGGGTTTGGATATGACCGGTTCGGGTAAGATGGATTCGGATAAGAAGCTGCAGGTGTAGAGACCCCTGTAGAGGGTGTTGGTGTAGCTTCGGCCCCAAAGACTACATCGCGTATCGGGAGCGCACCATATTGAACGTTAAAAACACCCACAGCGATAAGTTTGTCATTGCTCTTTGAGAAGATGTTCAACTTGATCAGTCCTCCCTCCGGAAAGGTTTCTCCCAGGCAATAGACATTTTCAATAAAATTTTCCGACTGCTGGCATTCGAAAACCATCTCGCCATCAGGCCCGTCGGCGCGGATATAAATGTCCGCGAAAAAATGGTCATCGGCTCTGAACAGGATTAGCAACCTGTCGTCAATGTCAAGGCCAAAGCCCACCAGACACATGTCGGACAGGTCGATGTCGCAGTACGTGATGCCCAGGGGCGGCTCAGGCGTTTGGGTCGCTGCTTGAGTTGGCTCGGCTTCGCGGCTGCAACCCGCGAGGAGAAGCACGATGAGCAGACTCAGGAATGAAATTCGCTTCATAATCAGATTTCGGAACCGTTGGACTTATTTCAACATCGGCATCTTGATGCCGTGACGTTTGGCCGCTTCGATCGCGATCTCGTAGCCGGCATCCGCGTGGCGGACGACTCCCAGGCCTGGGTCTGTGGTCAGGACGCGTTCCAGTCTCCGGGCCGCTTCCGCTGTTCCGTCCGCTACGATGACCTGTCCCGCGTGCTGGCTGTAGCCCATGCCCACCCCGCCGCCATGGTGAAACGAGACCCAGGTCGCGCCGCCAACCGCATTGATGAGCGCGTTCAGGATAGGCCAATCGGAGACCGCGTCGGTGCCGTCTTTCATGGCCTCGGTCTCACGGTTGGGGCTGGCCACCGAGCCGGAATCGAGATGGTCACGGCCGATTACAATCGGCGCTTTGAGCGTTCCATTTGCTACCATTTCGTTGAATTTCAACCCTGCCCTGACGCGTTCGCCATATCCCAGCCAGCAGATGCGCGACGGCAATCCCTGGAAGGGGACCTTTTCCTTGGCCATCACCAGCCAGCGGCGCAGGTGCTCGTCTTCGGGGAAGAGTTCCATGATGGCTTCGTCGGTGCGGTAGATGTCTTCTACCTCGCCAGAGAGCGCCACCCAGCGGAAGGGACCTTTGCCCTCGCAGAACAAGGGACGGATATATGCCGGGACGAAACCAGGGAATTCAAAGGCATCTGTCACGCCGTAGTTGTAGGCCTGCTGGCGGATGTTGTTGCCGTAATCGAATACCTCCGCGCCCGCGAGTTGAAAGTCCAGCATAGCCTGCACGTGCTTCGCCATCGAAGCCATGGCCATCTCTTTGTAGCGTTTGGGGTCGGAGTCACGCAGTTCGTCCGCGGCAGCAACCGTCAGCCCGGAAGGAACGTACATGAGGGCCTCGTGAGCGGAAGTCTGGTCGGTGACCACGTCAGGTGTCACACCACGCGCGACCAACTCAGAGTAAATATCCGCTGCGTTGCCGATCAGCCCGATCGACATGGGGATTTCCTGTTCCACGGCTTCTTCCACCAGTGTCATGGCCTCTTCGAGCGTGTCCACTACCGTGTCCACGTAGCCGATTTCGTGACGGCGTCGGGCGCGTTCGGGATCGACCTCCACGATCAGGCCGACGCCTTCGTTCATGGTAATGGCCAGCGGCTGCGCGCCGCCCATGCCGCCCAGCCCGGCGGTGAGACAAAACTTGCCCTTAAGCGAATCCCAGCCCTTGAGTTTGGCCAGCGCGCCGAAGGTTTCATAAGTCCCTTGCAGGATGCCTTGCGTGCCGATGTAGATCCACGAACCAGCCGTCATCTGCCCGTACATGATCAGGCCCTTGGCGGCCAGTTCGTCGAAGTGTTCCCAGGTGGCCCAGGCCGGGACCAGGTTGGAGTTGGCGATCAGCACCCTGGGCGCGTCCGTGTGTGATTTGAAGACGGCCACCGGCTTGCCGGATTGCACCAGTAGGGTCTCATCCTCTTCCAGATTTTTCAGGCTCTCGAGAATGGCGTCGAACGCACCCCACGAACGGGCAGCCTGCCCTCGCCCGCCATAGACGACCAGTTTTTCAGGGTTTTCAGCCACTTCCGGGTCGAGATTGTTCTGGATCATGCGATAGGGGGCTTCGATCAGCCAGTTCTTGCAGGTCAATTGTGTGCCGCGTGGCGCGCGGACTTCGCGTGGACCGGACATAAGATTCTCCTTCATGTTTATTGCTTGCAAAAGGAATTATTTCTTTCGAACAGGTGTTCCTGAATATGAAAAACCTCCCGGTTATTATAAGCCGGGAGGCTGAGAAAACACAATTGTCTTAAGTTAAATTTCTCCCGGCGGGACACAACCGGGAGAAAAAAGTGTATCAAACGATTAGTTTTATTTATGCAGCGACTGCGCTTTGTTCCAGTAAGTGTTGGAAATTGGTGCTCTTCAAGCGGTTAACGAGATCTTCTTGCGCCTCGCACCATACCGGGCGCAGCGGGCAATCCTCGTCAAATGTGCAGATGCTATTATCGCTCACACATTCGTTGAGCATGATGGGGCCATCAATCGACTCAATCACTTCTAGCAAAGTGATGCCTTTGGGTTCACGCGCCAACGTCACGCCGCCACGCGCACCGCGCGAGGTGTGTAGCAGGCCAGCGATGGAAAGCTGCGAAATGATCTTCGCCAAGAAAGATGGCGGGATGTGTTGTTCTTGCGCCACCAGGCTGGTGGCTGCACGCTGGTTGGGTTCCAGGCGGGCCAGGTATAAAACGGCTCGGACGGCGTAGTCAGCTTGGCGTGTAATTTGCATAATAGGTTCCTCACTCACAATGAAGGTAAATTTTATCCGTTATAGTGATTTTATAGTGCACGCCCATACAAGGCAAGTGATGGAGGTCATGGATAAAATATGACCTTTTACTCCGATTTATATGATTTAGGGTTTACACGGTTTGCAAAAGTTTACCGAGAATAAGGGGGTTCTCTCATTCACTGCGTAACTCCTGTGATTAAAACAGCCTGGAAAAATAGGTTCCAGGCCGTTATTGAGGGAATTCCGATGAATTAGTCCGTGATGGTCACGTTTCCTGCGCCCATCTTGACAATGATCGTCAGGGTTGGGCCGGAACCTTCCTGCGTATAGGTCTGGTTGCTCTGACCCCAGCCGGAACTGTGATTGATGTTCACGGGGCCGCCTTCTACAGTCACGCGTGCATCCACGCCTTTGGGAACCACCAGCGTCAGATCGCCGAAACCGGTCTCGACCCGTGCATTGGCAGCCTGTACCAGCTCACCGCTGAAGTCCAGGGTGTAGTCGCCGGCGCCGCCGTTGAAGATCAGGGTCGAGAAATTCGCGTTCGCCAAGCCGGTCAGTACCACTTGGGATGCGCCCGTCTCATAACGGAGGACAGACATCTCGGTCAGGTTTGGCTCGGAGAAAGAAACGTCCACATCGGATGCGCCGTCCTTGATAGTCAGGCCGGTTAGCGCCAGCCCGCCGAATTCATAGCGTCCTTTGTATGCGCCGGCGTTGATTTCCAGGTCCATCGGCATCTCGCCGAGCTTCAAGTCCCATTCGTTCTTGAAATCACCTACGTTGAACGATTTAAATTCACCTTGCTTGATTTCAACGTTGCTACCATTTTCAATGATTTCCGGCTTGAAGTTAGGGAGATCATAGGTGGCCGTGCCTTCGGCGAGCATATCTTCCGCGCCGGGGGACAGGGTGAGCTCTCCGGCTCCGAAAGTAATCTTCAAACGCGGTTCATCCGTATCCGGAACTGCTACCGATATGTCATCAGTAACCTCCGGCCCGGGTGTGGGTGGATTGGGAATGTTGACGCTAAAGCCGCAGGCCATTGTGGCCAGGGCCAAGATTGTGAGAAATGCGAATAAATATTTCATGGGTACTCTCCTTCTGGGAAGATATACGGGGAAGGAGAGCAAGGGTTGCAAGCTAAATCCTCCCCCAAAATCCGTTCAGGATTTTGGGGGAGGGCAGGGAGGCGGTTACGCCACCTTCCGCCCTTTGGGTCTTTCTCGCGCCATCAAAGCGGAATCCAAGGCCTGCTTAAGCGAACGGGCCTGAATGATTTCGATATTCTTTGGCCAGTCATCCACCTTGCGAATGGCCTTGGGCACAATGGCCGTCTTGAAACCCAGCTTGGCGGCTTCGCGCAGGCGGATGTTCATCTGCCCGGGCATGCGTAGTTCGCCTGCCAGTCCGACTTCGCCGATTAATACGGCCTCCGCGCGGACAGGCACATCTTTCCACGAGGAGGCGATGGCAGCCGCAACCGCCAGATCGGCGGCGGGCTCGTCCACTTTCAGACCGCTGACCACGTTGACGAAGATATCCTGCTCGCCCAGCTTGATTCCCACGCGCCGCGTCAGCACAGCCGTAATCAACAGCAGACGGTTGAAATCCACACCGTTAGGGGTGCGGCGCGCATTTCCGAACTGGGTCGGGCTGGTCAGCCCCTGGATTTCGACCAGCAGCGGACGGGTACCCTCCATCGTTACAGCGATGGCCGATCCCGGCGCGTTGACCATGCGTTCTGCCAGAAAGGCCTCCGACGGGTTGGTCACTTCGACCAGGCCGCTTCCGCGCATCTCGAAGACGCCCACCTCCGCGGTCGCGCCGAAACGGTTCTTGACCGAGCGCAGCAGCCGGTAGGCCTGGAAGCGGTCGCCTTCCAGATACAGCACCGTGTCCACGATGTGCTCCAGCACGCGTGGCCCGGCAATCGTGCCTTCCTTGGTGACATGCCCGATGATAAAGACCGAGATGCCGCTGGTCTTGGCCAGCTCCCGCAACTGTGACGAGCACTCGCGCACCTGCGAGACCGA
The DNA here is from genome assembly GCA_049687655.1 of Anaerolineales bacterium. GTDB lineage: Bacteria > Chloroflexota > Anaerolineae > Anaerolineales > Villigracilaceae > JAABUE01. The sequence continues at coordinate 11,492 of JBAVJG010000431.1, forward strand.
GCCCGCCGAAGAATCCATCTCAGACAAATACATGGTCTGGATCGAGTCGATGATCAGCAGGGTTGGCCCCACCTCACGCACGTGGTTGAAGATGGTTTCCAGATTGGTCTCTGTGACCAGTAACAAATTGGTTGGTAAATCCTTTTTCTCCCCACTTGCCTGTAATCGCATGGCGCGCATCTTGATCTGCCGCTCGGATTCTTCGCCCGACACATACAACACCTTCTGCCCGCCAGACATTTCCAGCGCCATTTGCAGCATCAGCGTGGATTTGCCGATGCCGGGGTCGCCGCCTACCAGCACCACCGAGCCGGGCACGATCCCGCCGCCCAGCACGCGCGCGAATTCGCCGATCGGTAAATGGATGCGGTCTTCCACATTTCCACCTATCTCTCCAATCGGTTGCGGCTGGGAACGCCCGGTCAGGCCACGCACGGCGGATTTCTTCTTGGATACTTTTTCTTCGTGGACGACTTCCTCCACCAGCGAATCATACGCGCCGCACTGCGGGCATTTGCCCATATAGCTGGAGAGCACACGTCCGCATTGCTGGCAGACATAACGGGTTTGGGTTTTGGCCATGTTAATCCTTTTTCGCCCCCTCTAACTCCTCCCGTGGACGGGGGGAGAACTTATTCCTCCCCCGCTTGCGGGGGAGGTCAGGTGGGGGCTTTTCACTGCAACTCTAATTGCTTCAACAACTTCATGGATGTTCTTAAGAACATCGTCATTTGTAAATCGGATAATGCGATAACCCTTTTCTTCTTCAAGCCATCGAGTTCGTTCTCGATCGTATTCTTCTTGTTCCAGATGGGAACCCCCATCTACTTCGATAACCAATTTCTCCTGAATACAAACAAAGTCAAGTATGTAGGTGCCAACAGCATGTTGCCTGCGGAAATATAATTCGTCAAACTGGTTGCCACGCAAAACCTGCCAGAGTTTCATCTCTGCAGGTGTCATCTCCTTACGCAGTTCACGAGCCCGTTGTTGGATACTTTTGGGTGCACGCCATCTTTTTTGAGAATTGGTCACGGTTATCTCCCCCCTCAAACTCTCCCCGCTTGCGGGGGGAGAATTTGCTCCTCTCCCGCGCGCGGGGGAGGCCGGGTGGGGGTATTTCCACAGTATAACAGAATTTATGTTCTGATTTCAGCCAGCGTCAGCGCGACTTCATCCAGCACCGCCAGGAACTCTTCGGGCGGTTTTTTACTCAGGATGTTCCGGCGTTCCTCGCGCGTCAGGCGCTTCATCATCAG
>JBAVJG010000432.1:0-7262 GCA_049687655.1 Anaerolineales bacterium
AAGAGATAGCGCGCGGTTTGGAAGGTCAAAATCGAGTATACTTCCCCCGCTTTAGAGCAATTATGACCAACAATATTCGCAATTTCTGCATCATCGCGCACATAGACCATGGCAAGTCCACGCTGGCAGACCGCATGCTGCAACTGACCGGTACCATCTCTGACCGAGATATGACCGAGCAGGTGTTGGATACCATGGATTTGGAGCGTGAAAAAGGCGTGACCATCAAAGCCTCCGCTGTGCGCATGAATTACAAAGCCGAGGATGGCGTTGAGTACGAGCTCAACCTGATCGATACGCCCGGCCACGTGGACTTCGGCTACGAGGTCAGCCGCGCGCTGAATGCGTGCGAGAGCGCCGTCCTGGTGGTGGACGCCACACAGGGTATCGAAGCACAAACCCTGGCCAACCTGTACCAGGCCATTGACGCCAGCCTTGAGATCATCCCTGTCATCAACAAAATCGACCTGCCTTCCGCCCATCCCGACGAAGTAGCCGAAGATATCGGCAGCTTGCTCGGGGTTGAGCCTGAAGCGGTCATCCAGATTTCGGCCAAGGCCGGGAAAAACATTGAAGCCGTCTTGGAAGCAATCGTTGAGAAAACCCCGCCCCCATCAGTGAAGAGTGAAGCTCCCTTGCGGGCACTGGTTTTCGATACGCACTACGATGCATATAAAGGCGTCATCGCCTACGTCCGTGTAGTAGAGGGCGAGATCAAGACGGCCGAATCGTTGCGCATGATGGCTACCAAAATAGATATGAAACCGGTTGAGATCGGCATCTTTTCGCCCGGGATGAAACCCGTCAAAAACCTGTCTGCCGGGGAAGTGGGATACATTGCTACCGGACTCAAGACGGTGCATGAATGCCGCGTTGGGGACACCATTACCCACCTGTCCGCACCGGCCTCGACCCCTTTGCCTGGTTACCGTACCCCCAAGCCAATGGTCTTTGCCGGGATCTATCCCGTTGATGCTGACGATTACAGTGATCTGCGCGACGCGCTCGACAAGCTGCAACTGAACGACGCCTCCTTGATCTTCCAACCGGAAACTTCGCAAGCGCTAGGATTCGGCTTCCGGGCTGGGTTCCTGGGCCTGTTCCACATGGAGATCATTCAGGAACGCATCGAACGCGAGTATGAGATGAATGTGCTCTTTACCGCGCCATCGGTGGAGTACGAAATCTTATTGATCGATAACTCTACGGAATTGATCGACTCCCCTGCCGACCTGCCCGACGAGAGCAAGATCGTTGAAATCCGCGAGCCGTGGATGAACATCGAAGTCATCACTCCGACCGATTATTACGGCCCGATCATGGAGTTGGTCACCAAACGGCGCGGCGAGTTTTTAGGGCAGGATTACCCTGCTCCGCACCGTGTGCAGTTGAATTATCTGATCCCGCTCTCTGAGTTGATTGTTGATTTCTTCGATGAGCTCAAGTCCCGCACCAAGGGCTATGCGTCGCTGGATTACAAATTTGCTGAGTACCGCCCTGACAAACTTCAAAAACTGGAAATCCTGGTCAACGGCGAGCCGGTTGATGCGTTAGCGTCTATTGTGCATGAGAAGGACGCCTATCACAAGGGTCAGCGCTTTATCACCAAGCTGCGAAAGATCATCCCGCGTCAGTTGTTCGATGTAGCCATCCAGGCCTCATCAGGTGGACGCATTATCAGCCGCGCAAATGTCAAGGCCACCCGCAAAGATGTGCTGGCCAAGTGTTACGGCGGCGACGTGTCCCGAAAAAAGAAATTGCTCGAAAAACAAAAGAAGGGCAAGAAACGCCTGAAGAAGATCGGCAATGTGGAGATCCCTCAGGATGCCTTCATGGCAGTTTTGAAACTGGATGACGACTAAACTCTCTCCAGTAAGCACGGACGTGTGCCCGAAAGGGTAGAACACAGAGAGAAAACAAAGAAACTCCGTGCACTCTGCCCGGGCGGACGGCCGGCGCTGCTGGTCGGGCCGAGGTGTGCTCAGTGGCGAAATTTTTATGTCCCAAAAGTTGAATGCTGCAAAACGCTGGTTGCCCGGTGCGCTGGTCAGTATCGTACTGATCGGGGCTATTTTATATTTCGTGGATTTTCGCGAGATGGCGCAATCTATCCGCTCGGCGAATTATCTCATCCTGGCTTTTGCGCTGCCACTGTCATTTATCTGGATGGCGGTGCGTGGTATGGTCTGGCGCACGTTATTGCGGGACCGCGCATCATACCGTGATGTTTTGCTAACTGTAGGTGAGGGGTACCTGCTGAATAACTTCCTGCCTTTCCGACTGGGGGAGATCGGGCGCGCTTTTTTGCTCAGCCGCAAGTCTGATATGCAATTCATGGAAATCCTCCCCACCATCGTGATCGAGCGCGCCGTGGATCTGGCGTATTCGGCAGCAATCTTGCTAATCGCGTTGCCGTTTGTAGTGGGTGCGGAAGGAGCCGGGCAGATCGGTGTGATTGTTGCCGTGGTGGTACTCATTGGACTGATTGTTCTATACATGCTGGCACGTAAACGCCAATGGGCACTCGACCTGTTCCACAAGCTCAGTCAGCGCTGGCCTGCACTACAAAGGATAGGCGGCGGCTTTATCGAAGCGTTTCTGGAAGGCCTGGCTGTGTTGACGGATGGCTGGCTGTTCGCACGTTTCCTGTTCTGGATGACGATCAACTGGAGTATTGCGGTTGCTTCGTATTACCTGATTATCCGCGCCTTCTTTCCGGATGTGCAGGTCATCTGGAGTTTCTTCGGGTTGGGGGTGGCAGCCTTCGGGAATGCCATCCCATCTTTGCCGGGGGCGATCGGTACCTTTGAAGGTGCCTTCGGTGGCGCGTTGGCCCTGTTGACCGGTGATCAGTCCACCGCGCTGGCGGCTGCCTTAGCCGGGCGCTTATATATGTATATCAGTGCGATCACCTATGGGTCAATCGGGTTAGCTAGCGAAGGACAGACCCTTTCGGGGATCTATCAACAACTGAAAGATTTCAGAGCCAGGGATAGAGCAGGTGTTGAGTAGAGTCAGTCGGACGGGCTACCAAATGGAGTTTAGAAACTAGAGCATGATTCCGCTTCGCGATACGATCCGGTCTCGTAGGTTTCCACTTGTAAATTGGATGATCATTATCGCCAATGCTATTGCTTTTTTCTATGAGTTGCGCATTGGACCTTCCGTATTAAACGACTTTATCAATAATTGGGGTTTGGTGCCTTCTCGGTTTTGGGCCGAACCGCAAACCGCCTGGGTGGCAATATTCAGTGCAATGTTCCTGCATGGCGGTTGGTTTCATATTTTGAGCAACATGTGGGTTCTATTTATTTTTGGCGATAATGTGGAGGACCGTATGGGCAGCGGGAGTTACCTGATCTTTTATCTGCTGAGCGGTGTAGCAGCCGCGTTGACACAGGCTTTCTTTCTACCAGAGAGTTCTGCTCCCATGGTTGGAGCCAGCGGAGCCATAGCAGGGGTGCTAGGAGCATATATGCTTTTATTCCCCCGTGCACGCATCCTCAGTTTGGTGCCGATTCTATTCATTTTTACGATTATGGAAATACCGGCGGTTATCTTCCTGTTGTTCTGGTTCGCTTCACAATTGTTCTCAGGGTTCCTTTCCCTGGGCGGAGCCAGCGGGAGCGGTATTGCCTGGTGGGCCCATATCGGCGGCTTCATCTTTGGCCTGTTAGGCGTGTTTTTGTTTGCGAGACGGCGAAGAAGTCGAAATTGATCCACGTTCGTAGCAAATGTAGGAGTACTCATGTCTAAAAAATATCTTTTCACTGGTGGGGCAGGGTTTATCGGATCGAACTACGTTCATCGTCTGCTTTCGCGTGGCGAGGATGTGACCATCTACGACAATCTTAGCCGGGTGGGCGCGTCGAAAAATCTAGACTGGTTGGAAAAAACTTTTGGAGAAAACAGTAGCAGGTTGATTGTCGGAGATGTTGCGGACGCTGGTCTTTTAATGGAAGCAGCTAAAGATGTGGATGTCATCGTCCATTTGGCGGGGCAAGTGGCAGTCACAACATCCGTCACAAATCCCAGGGATGATTTCGAAGCCAACGCTCTGGGAACGTTCAACGCGCTGGAAGCCGCGCGCGCTTCTGAGCGGGACCCGGTGTTTGTGTACGCTTCGACGAACAAGGTCTACGGCGGGATGGAGAACGTATCTCTGACCGAAGAAGCAACCCGCTGGCGTTACGCGGACCTGGAGCACGGTTGTCCCGAAACCCAGCCGTTGGATTTTCACTCGCCATATGGATGTAGCAAAGGAGCAGGTGATCAATACGTTCGTGACTACGCCAGAATCTATGGTCTGCGGTCTGTCGTCTTCCGTCAATCTTGCATTTATGGGCCACGCCAGTTCGGGATCGAGGATCAGGGCTGGGTAGCATGGTTCATCATTGCCGCCGTAATGGGTAGCCCGATCACGCTTTACGGCGATGGCAAGCAGGTACGGGATGTGTTGCACGTTGATGACCTATTGGATGCTTATGATGCGGCCATCGAAAAAATTGATATAGTTGCCGGAGAAGTCTATAACATCGGCGGAGGGCCGGATAATGTCATGTCGGTCTGGGAGGAGTTCGGTCCGTTGTTGGAGAAACTGCTCGGGAAGCAAATTATTGTAGCACGCGACGATTGGCGTCCAGGTGATCAGAAGGTGTTCTACGCGGACATCCGCAAGGCCGAGCGCGAGTTGGGCTGGAAACCGAAGATCGGGGTGGAGGGTGGGGTGAAGAGATTGTTTGAGTGGGTAGAGGAGAATAAAGCTTTGTTTTCCCAATAACTATCCAAGTTAGTGTGTTGATCAATCCAAACTTGCATTTTCAATCAGATAATCGTAATTCCCAGTGTTTAACATCCAAATCTCAGAAATTCTATTCCAACTCCATAAGGGGCCTTTGACCACATAAGACAGTTTATGGTAGTACAAGGCAATATTCGCATCCCGAATCATATTTGACCCAGAAGATAGTGTTTCCTCATACCCCTCTGGGATGATGTGGTGGAAGTGCCCTATGCGCCAGTCCTGGGTGTCTTCGAGGGGCATGCGCGCAATCAAAGGATCTGCCAGCCCGTTTCTATCAATCACATGAATATTGGGGCCATCCCGATATCCATTGAGTCCCATCGCGCCAACTATATGAACTTCCCTTGGATACCCGGGAACATATTCCCACTTTTCCTGGGTATATACGACTTTTGGCGAGTTACCCTCAAGTGCGATAAGCAGTCCGGTCCGATCTTTGTAAACAAGCCTTTCATCGGCGATTTTGTGCGTGTCAAAAAAGATGAGATTGTTTTCTCGGTTTTGTCCATAAGTAGGCCTCCGTTCGATCATTGTGACAAATGGGAGCAAGCCAACCGCCAGGATCACAACCAGGGAACTCCCGAACGCCATAAGTGATTTCAGTTCAAATGTTGACGATAAGGTGACAGCCACGATCAAAGGAAGTGAGAAATACCGTCCGCTCATGAAGTCCCCACCAATGTAAAGGATATAGAAAAGGTATAGTGTGATTCCGGTCGCTACAGCTATGTGCTTCATACTTCTTGAAAAGACTGAAATTGCGACGGAACAAGCGATGACTGCCAGTGTGATAGTGTCCATGCGCAGGGAATTCAAAAAATAGAACGCCCCTTGCTTGAGAAGTGTAAGAGGCTGAATACCGATATCAAGTTTTGCCGAGGCTGTATTTGGAAAAGGTGCGCCATAATAGAAGACGGAAAATAATTCCCATAACATAAGCGGTAAAAAGCCAATGAATAAAGACAGTATCGTTTTTAGTCTGTTCGAACTCTGCCAAACAACATGAAGAAGAGCCGGAAAGAAAATAAGAACTGTATCCAGTCTATTTAGGGCTGCCAGACAGGCCAGGAACGCCAGTATTATCGTACGGCGCGAATCTTTTTCCCTGCCGAACAAAAATACCCCAAAGAAGCATATGGCAAGGAAATGGCTGAGAGGATTTTCCAAGCCCGATGTAGAATAGTCCAGATATGCTTTTGAAAGAATCAATACAAATGTACCGGCAATTGCCATTTGTGTCGAACGGGCTATTTTGAAGGAGTAAATCGCTATTGTGAGTAGCGATAAACTTAAACTGATAATGATATTTCCGTAAAATAGTTTGTTCAAACCAAAAGGTGAATCAAATAAGCGGGTCAGGAAATAGAAAAAAGACTGGAGAAAAAACCACAGAGGATGGGTAAATGTTTGAACACGTTCCCCAATGTTGAATACCAGTCCATGTCCATGAATCCAGTTTTCTATAGATCGGAAAGTGATAAACCCATCATCACTTATCCATGCCGTGTAAACAATTAGTCCCGAATACATTACGAGCAGGGGTAAGAGGAGCGCTCTGTGTTTTAAGATTTTTTCTTTCATGGATGGTTGAGTATATCAAATTTGCCAGTTGAAATAGGGAAGTGTTTGAGTGTTCTCCAGGGCTTGCGGGCCCATACTATTTATTGACAATCCTAAAGAGCCTGTTTTAGAAAAAATTGACTTGACAGAGAGCTAATTTTTGATAAAATATGAATACTTGCTCATATATTCATTAATATCTTATGCCCCTCGACGAACACACATCCTTCCACCTGGCCAACCTGTTCAGTGCCCTGAGCGACCCGACACGTCTGCGCATCATCGAGATACTGCTTGATTGTGAACAAAGCGTGGGTGCTATCGCTGAACAACTTGGCATGAGCGAATCGGCTGTTTCGCACCAACTTCGTGGACTACGCCTGCAGCGCATCGTCCGCGGCCGCAAACAGGGAAGGCAGGTCTTCTACTGTCTGGATGACAAGCATATGGCGGAGTTGTTCCGTCTGGGGCTCAAGCATATGGAGCACGAATAACTTTGCATAATCATTCACACACTCACTTCAATGATCTAACCCAGCAAACCGTCCGCCGGTTGGTGCTCTCACTGATCATTACGCTTATCTTTGTCTTTGTCGAAATCGCCGCCGGGATCTTCTCCAATTCACTGGCATTGCTTACTGATGCGGCACATAACTTAACAGATGTGCTAGCGCTGGCGCTTTCGTGGTGGGCGCTGCGGCTTACCTCCCAGCCTGCCAACCAAAATAAAACTTATGGTTACCATCGTGCGGGTATCTTAGCTGCGCTTGCCAACTCAACCACGCTGGTGGTCATAGCTTTGGGAATTTTCTACGAGGCATACCATCGCTTTATCAATCCACCGGAAGTGCAGGCGGATGTACTGATCGGTGTCGGTGTGGTGGCTGTCATCGTTAAT
>JBAVJG010000433.1:0-5539 GCA_049687655.1 Anaerolineales bacterium
GTTCAGGTTGCTGACAACCGGTTTCCCCTCCAGGAACAGGATGCGCCCGATCAACTTCTCGGCGTGTTTCATTTCGTCAATGGCACGCTTTTCGATGGCTTCGTGTAATTTTTCGTAGCCCCAGTCGGCGCACATCTCGGATTGCACCATGTACTGGTTGATGGCAGTCAGTTCGTCTGCCAGAAGTGTGTTCAGGGTTTCGAGAATTTTCTCATTGCCTTTCATTTTTTGTCCTTCCTCCACAGGATTTATGGTTTGAACTTTTTAACACAGGACTTACGAGTTGTAAAAAGGCACCGAGAAACGGGCGAGCGAAGCCCGCCTGTTTCTCGGGTCTCTCTCATCAACTGTGTAACTCCTGTAACGGTCATTCGTTAAACATCTCACCTACGCTGCGCCCTTCGTGTGCGCGGCGGATGACTTCCCCTAATAACTCCGACACTGAAAGGAGGGTGATTCTATCTTCCAGATACACCAGCTTCTCCGGCGGAATAGGGACAGCATCTGTGGTGATAATATGTTTTAAGGGTAATGCGGCCAGACGTTGCGCCGCGTTGCGTGACAGCACGCCATGGATAAATGCCAGATATACATCCCGGGCGCCTTTGTCCTTGACCAGATGGACAGCTTGCGCGGTCGAGCCACCGGTATCCACCTCATCGTCCACGATGATGACATCGCGGCCTTCAACGTTGCCAATCAGTGTCAGTGCTTCAGCCTTGGCATCGTTGGCAGCTCGGCGTTTTTCAATGAATGCGATGGGCGTATCCAGGTCGGCGGCATAGTTGCGGCCTTTCTTGGCAAAGCCCAGGTCAGCGGCTACTACGACCGGGTCTTTCAAATCAGCCCGCAAGTTTTCGTTGATATGCTCAACGACCAGGTGCGAGGCGGTCAACACATCGCCCGGGACTGTAAAAAATCCCTGGATTTGCCCGGCGTGCGGATCGAGCGTCATATAACGGTCTGCCCCTGCAACCTCGATCATATCTGCCACCAAACGTGCTGTAATCGGCACACGCGGTTGATCCTTCTTGTCCGAGCGAGCATACGCCAGGTACGGCACCACAGCCGTGATGCGCGCGGCTGAGTCCAGGCGTAGAGTCTGGATCATGATAAGCAGTTCCATCAAGTTGCGATGGACGTTGGTCGCAGTCTGTTGAATGACGTACACATCCTGACCGCGCACGCTGCCATGCAGCTTGACAAACAAATTCTCATTTGGAAATTCAATCACATCACGCCCGCATAAGGGACTCTGCAAGTAATTTGAAATTTTCTGCGCCAGTTCGGGAGAACCCGTCCCGGCAAACAACTTAATATCCCCGTACACCTTCATCTCGCGGTGGGTATGAGGGGCCATCAACTCTCCTTCTTCTTGGAATTCCACTCCTCGCGTAGAACACTCATGTACAACACATCGCTATAAGAACCATGCTTGAACACTGCCTGACGCATGCGTCCCTCATGCACGAAACCGGCTTTTTCGTAAGTACGGATGGCGCGTTTATTTTCAGCGTAGACTCGTAAATAAACCCGGTTCAGGTTCAAGGTCTCGAATCCGTGGCGCAGCAGTAGGGTCATCACTTCGGTGCCGTATCCTTGATCCCAGACCGTTTTGTCACCGATCATGATTCCCACTTCCGCTGCGCGGGCGATCCAGTCAAAATCGAAGAAACCGCTGTTCCCAATCAAACGCCAGTTCGCGCCGTCTTTCATATCGATCACCAGCGGCTTCTCTTCCTGCGGGCGCTGCATGGCATTCTCGAACCATTTGTTTTCGTCCACAGAAGACATGGGCAGGAACAGTGTAAGGCCTTCGGTCACTTCCGGATCATTGATCCACAAGACGAATTTTTCCAGGTCGCTGCGTTCCGCGCTGCGCAACCGAACGCGTTTGCCATAAATGATGCTCATTCGGACCGTCCGTTCAACAAGACTTTGACCGCTTCCCAGGGAGCCAGTTCGCGTTGGAAGACCCGGTCGAGTACTTCCTCGTATCTGGATTCCGGGACCTGTTCGTGGAAACGCGTTACCAACATCCCTTGCAACAGCGCATCCAACTCGGACCCCAGCCTGCTACGCTCGCGAGCGGCCCAGTCGCCACTCTCACGCAGGTGCCTCGCATGACGGGCGATTTCATCCGCTAATTCGCCGATACCTGTGCCCTCGGTTGCAACCGTTTTCAAGATAGGCGGAATCCACGAGTTATAGACCGGTTCATCCGGCGCTTCAATCACTTCCAGTGTCCCATGATGCTGGAACACATGCCGCACCGGATGCGCCAACTCCAAGGCATTTTTGAGCGCTTTGAGCGTGTTCTCCACGCCGGGACGGTCGGCCTTGTTGACCACCAGGATATCGGCAATCTCCAGAATCCCGGCTTTGATGGCCTGGATGTCATCGCCCAGCCCCGGTGCCTCGATAACCAGCGTGGTGTGCGCCAGGCGGGCAATCTCTACTTCCGCCTGCCCGGCACCGACCGTTTCGATGAGAATTGTGTCAAATCCGGCCGCGTCGAAAACCTGCACCAGCCCGGCGGTCGTCTGCGCCAACCCGCCCAACGAGCCGCGCGACGCCATTGAGCGGATGAATACGCCGGGATCGCCGGCCAGGTCGCGCATGCGCACCCGGTCTCCCAGCACCGCCCCGCCCGTGAATGGGCTGGAGGGGTCCACAGCCACAACCGCCACGCGGCGTTCCTGCTGCTTGCGGAAGTGCAGCGCCAGTTGGTTGACCAGCGATGATTTGCCTGTCCCTGGCGCGCCGGTCACACCGATCAGATGCGCTTGACCCGTGTGCGGGAAGAGTTCGGTCAATGCGGCGCGGCCCTCGGATGTGTCATTTTCAACCTGTGTTAACAGGCGGGTCAGCGCCAGGCGGTTGCCGGAGAGAAGTTGCTCTGCTAACGTCATTCTGTGTCGAAGATTATTCCGTCACTGCTTCTTTGACTTGCCGGATGATGTCTTCCGTCGAAGCGCCGGGACCATAAATACCGGCCACCCCGATCTCTTTCAAACGAGGCAGGTCTTCATCCGGGATGATGCCGCCGATAAAGACTTTGACCTCTTCCTGCCCGTTGGCTTTGAGCAATTCCAGCACACGTGGCACGAGCGCCATATGAGCGCCGGAAAGGATGGACAAGCCTACTACGTCAACATCTTCCTGCAATGCGGCTTCGGCCACCATTTCGGGAGTCTGGCGCAAGCCAGTGTAGATGACCTCCATACCTGCATCACGCAGGGCACGCGCCACCACTTTGGCGCCACGGTCGTGTCCGTCCAGACCGGGCTTGGCCACCAGCACACGGATCCTTCGACTCTTCGTCGGGCTCCGGGCTTCGCTTTGGTCAGGGCTGGTCTTTTGTTCGCTCATAGGTCCTCCAACAGGGATTTCTATTCAGATTATACTATGGGAGCTTTTCTATATTTTTAACAAGGTTTACGCAGTCCATGAAAAGATACCGAAAATAACCAATCTTGAATTGCAATCATTCTGTAACATCCTAGACCATATGGGGCAGGTCAGCGTGTAACCAACCTTAAAATTTATGCTATACTCAACTCATGCAAACACCGCGCGCCTATTGGCCCGCCTGGGCTGAACGTCTCCACCATTGGAAACTGACTGCCTTCGCCGCCTGGCTGCTCGAAGCAGGAGGTCCTTTGACCCTGCTCGGCTCCCAGGCGCTTTATTTTGCACGTCCATTTTTTGGCGGAGATCAAGTGCAAGCCCTGGCGCAAATCCTCGAAGAGGACGATGAAGTGCTGGCTCTTGCCAACTACCTGCGCGAGGAGTCCCCCGTATGAACAGCATCATCGGGTTAGTCCTGGTGCTGGTTGCTGCAGGACTGCTGCTCGGGCTTACTTTTATCCGGCGCAAATCTGTGCCTGTTTTCCGAGAGATCCCGGCCTTTATGCGCTTGAAGCGCGCGATTGGCATCTCCGTGGAAGATGGTACGCGACTGCACATCTCGCTGGGACGCAGCGGACTGCAAACACCGGACGGCGCGCCGGGGCTGGCTGGGTTGGCCATGCTGCGTCATCTTTCCGAACAGACTTCGGCCAGCGACAAGCCACCGGTGGTCACATCCGGCGCAGCGGACCTGGCAATTCTGACTCGTGACACTTTGCAAGCCGGTTACAAAGCTGCTGGTGCAGAAGAAATTTACAGCCCCGCCACCGGCCGCCTGACCGGCCTGACGCCTTTTTCCTTTGCTGCGGGCGCCATCCCTTCTATGCTGGATGAAGATGTATCGTCGAATGTTCTCATTGGTTATTTTGGCCCCGAAGTTGCACTGTTGACCGATACCGCTGACCGTACAAACAGCCCGGCGATTGCCGCTGCTGTTAACCCTGCCGCTCAATCCGTGCTCTACGCCAGTGTTGACGATCCATTAATCGGTGAGGAACTGTTTGCTGCTGGAGCCTACAGTGAAGCAGGGCGTGCGCATCAAGCCAGCCTGCAGGTGCAAGACATCTTTCGCTGGGGGATTATCCTGATTTTGTTGGGCGGTTCGGCCCTGAAATTATTTGGACTCATATAATGCGCATTATTGCTGCTGGTGTTGCCATTGCTTTCGGTTTGCTTGTTTTGCTGGGATATTTTGTCCCTGTAGATATGCTGCTCGAAATCCGGCTTGTGCTGGTTCAGTGGGCGATTATCATGGCAGCCTTTGCCGTGCTGGTGGGGGTGTTCAACCTCTTTGGCGTACACTGGCATAAAATTCGCACGCGCCAAAAAGGAATAGCCTATAGTATCCTGCTAATCTTTTCATTGTTCATCACTGCTGTTCTGGGAGTAGCAGGTGGAACAAATAGTTCTGTGTTAAGTTTTACTTTGGATGCAATTATTTTTCCGGCAGAAGCCGCCTTGATGGCGCTACTGGCTGTAACATTGATCTATGCCAGCGCACGTCTGCTTCGAAGGCGTGCAGACGCAATGAGCATTATCTTCCTGAGTATTGCTGTCGTTATTTTGCTTGTGTCTGCCCCCCTACCTTTCGGTAAGATCCCCGGGGCCGATATTGTAGAGTGGTTTATCACCCAGTTCTTCGCAGTAGCTGGCGCACGTGGCATCTTGATTGGCGTAGCGCTGGGGGCGCTTACCACCGGGCTGCGCGTTTTGTTCGCGATTGACCGTCCTTATGGAGGCAATTGATGGCTGAAATCAAATGCCCCATGTGCGGCAAGCCTAATCCGGCTGAACTGGATGTTTGCCTGTATTGCGAAGCGCGCCTGAAACCCCTCACCGACGAGTTGAGCCGCTCACAGCCTCCCATCCATCCTGGCGAAGAGCCCACAGCTCAGGATACCGACCAGCTAGAGCCGATCTTGCCGCAATGGTTGCGCGACATCCGCCAGCAAGCGCGCGATTCTACCGAAAATGAAGAAAGAACCGAGCAGGCTCCAGCCGAGGAAGAAACGCTGCAACCTGAAGAGCCGGCTGACTTGTTGGCCGGTCTGCAGTCCCAGTCCGAGGAAGATGATGAGATTCCTGATTGGCTGGCTGGCCTACGTGGCGAAGGCGGACAGGACGAAGG
>JBAVJG010000434.1:0-2922 GCA_049687655.1 Anaerolineales bacterium
GGGAGAGAAAGTGGCTGCGCATCAGCAACAGCTTCTCCGCCACGGCAATCAGTTTAACATAAAACGAGTGAATATCCGGTTCTTCGATAACGATGCGTCCCCCGGGTTTAAGAACGCGATACATCTCACGGGCTGTTTTAGCATGATTGATAACGTGGTGCAAGGCGTCTACCATGATGACGCGCTCGAAGAAGTTGTTTGCGAACGGGAGTGACTCCGAGTTTGAGCAGGCAAGCCTGAGCTGAGTCAGATCCGCCTGACGCAGCATCCCCATTGAGGGGTCAGCAATTACCACTTCTCCGGCATAGTTGCGAATCGCGCTCGCAACGCGTCCGGTCCCGCCACCGGCATCCAGCACTCGCCCGGGTACAGGCAGGTCGGCCTGTTCAAGCATGGTTTCCAGAGACGAATATTCAACACGGGAAAATAGGGGCGCAATCAATCCAAAATGATCAAAGGGCATTATCCATCCCCCACAGTGATCAGATCTTTGAGCTCTTCAAATGTGGCAGTACCAATGCCCGAAACGTTGACAATATCCTCGATGGTGGCAAATGGACCGTTTGCAGTGCGATAATCGATGATTCGTATTGCGGTGGTCTGTCCGATGCCCGGCAGTCTGTCCAGTTCCTCGATAGAAGCTGTGTTGATATTTACCAGTTCTTCCCCGGCCAACGGCGAGGGTGTGCCTTCCGTCACAACGACAAACCCTTGATCTTCCAGGGCGACGAACCCGGCCACATAGGGAATGTCCAGACGCTCGCCATCTTCCAAAAAGGCCGCCAGGTTGATCGCATTCTGGTCAGCTTCGACTACAAAGCCACCGGCGGCTTCGACCGCGTCAGTTACGCGGCTGCCGTCCTCCAGGTCATACACCCCGGGCCGCACAACAGCCCCGGCCACGTGCACGCGCAAGGGTTCAGGCGTTGGCGCGGGTCGCAGTTCTACGCTCTCGCCCTGTGGCTGACGTGTGCTGGCGTAAATCCCGCCGGCAAACAGCAAACCCACTAAAATACCAATGATAATGTATACAACGTTTTTCATAGTGCCTCCCCTAATTCTATCCTAACTTCATCACCAACAGGGTTTCATTTCGGCGAGTCAATTCCATAAATAGTCCTGCCAGTCTTTGCAAACGGCGATAATAAACAGGCATCTCATCTACATCAAGGGCTCGAAAACCAAATTTCTCATACAAGCCACCCAGGTCCGAGCGACAGGTTAAATAAACCGGACGCGACGCTTCCACCAGCAAATGCTCGATCAGGGCACGCGCAATTCCTTGATGTCGATAGGCGGGACGTACAGCCAGAGAGGCCAGTTCCGTTAAGCCGCCGGGTACTGGCTTCAACTGGGCGCAACCGATCATATCATCTCCCGAAACTGCTACAACAAAACGACGCCAGTCCAACCCTAACGGATTAATGTGTACCTGCTTGATGAGCGCTTTGATCGCAGGGAAGTCAGCTTCAGTTGCGGGCTGGAGAGAGAAACTAACCAATCACACCTGCCGAAACCAAAATGATAAACGTAGAAATAAACCAGTGGATCAAAAACGGATACAAGAACGAACGCGTACGCCAGGCCACCCAGCCAAAGGCAAAACCGCCAAAAATGGTCGAGAGCGTTTCGATTTCAGGTTTTCCGATATGCGCCAATGCAAATGGGACCGCCTGCAGCCAGAGCGCTTCCGCTCCGAACTTGCGGGCATACCCGAAGAGAATCCAACCGCGGAAGAAGAACTCCCAGCCTATCAAATCGAGAAAGGTTCTCCAGGGCAAGCCGACTACGAACGGTTTGTAGTATGTCGTCATACTCGGGTCGCTTTTGCCCAGGTACCAGATAACCGGCGCCATCAGCAGGATTCCCGCTAATGTGATCGTCAGCCCGGCCTTCCAATCACCGATGGTCAGGCCGTAATCACGGGGATTCTCACGGAAAATAAAGAGAATGAAAACCAAAGGGATGAAAAGATACAGCATGACTCGATCGAAATACTTGTGAGCCGTTATAAGGTGGTAATGATCTACAATCAGCAATAAGGTGCTGACAATCGTGATGGTGACTATTTTCCAGTCAAAGTAAAGTTTGGGGCCGAGGAGTTTTTTCATATGTGGTTATTAGTAAGGGAAATGTGTCTGATTCCCGTTGGTGCCGAACAGCGCGATTATTTTATCCGCATCGCGGGAAAGTTCAAAGCCCCAGTTCAGAAATAGCAAGAAGACAACAAGCAAACCGAGGCTGACAAAAACTTTCCCGGTAAGCGACTCTCGCCAGCGGGCAAGAAGGGCGCTCCATCCACGGGTCCAGGCCTGGGCGGCGAGAATGGCCAGAAAGGGCATAATAGCCAGGTGGAAACGGTCTTCGGATAGGATAAGCACATGCGGAAGAATATAAGCAAACAACAAGAGATACAACAAAATCGTTCCCGGACGCAGGCGAGTGAGGGCCAATCCAATGGCAGCAAAAGGCACAACGATAACATATGGCAATAAAAATACAACTGCAATCGTCAGGAGTATCCCCGATGGGATGTAACCCAGATGATTGTTGGAGTACAGATACATTAACGCGCGTTTTTCCAGGCCAAAGAAAAACCCCAGCCGATTTAGCGCCAGCGGCAGGTTGCGTCCCGGCTCTGAGCGGATGAATTCGAGCGCTTTTTGAGTTCCCAGCTGGTCACGTTCGGCATCATCCAGGATGGTAAGCAGATCGAGGGAGGGACCGAAGATGAAGGAACCGTCTCCGTCAGGATGATAGCCGACATACAGGTTGTAACCCATCGACGATTCGATACCGGTCAGTTTATGGTGCAAGAGTGAGTTGCGGGTCACCCAGGGCACAATCATGAGTAGCAGCGTGAACGCCATGAGGATAGCGCCGCGTTTTTGTTTGAGGATGAACCATGTCCACAACACAGCC
>JBAVJG010000435.1:0-13087 GCA_049687655.1 Anaerolineales bacterium
GAATTGGTCAACGCAGACACAGCCCTGACACCGGACAGTGACGTTCAGGGGGCCTCACGCGCTACCTACTGGGTAGGCAATGCAGTTTGTGAGGCAGCTCAGATATTGAAGGCAGACATCTTTGGAACTGCTGCCGAGCATCTCGATTGCAACCCAGATACGCTTACCTTGGATGCTCACAATGTCATTGATTCCAACAACCCTTCCAAGAGAATTTCACTGACAGATTTGGCAAAAGAATTCGATCACATGGGTAAATCTCGCAAGGTGCGCGGGTTCTTCGATCCATCCTCACTATTTCCGGAAGCGAGCCGACCCACGTACACGCCGCATTTCGTCACCGGTGCGCATATGGCTGAAGTGCGTGTAGATATGGAAACTGGCGAGGCCAAAGTCACACGCTATGTAGCGGTCCATGATGTGGGGCGGGCCATCAACCGAACTGGCGCTGAAGGGCAGGTCGAGGGGGCGGTCATCATGGGCTTGGGCGCGGCGCTGACCGAAGCTTACATACCGGGGAAAACCACCGGGCTCAGTGACTACATCCTGCCCATGATCAGCGAAATCCCGGAGATCGAGGTCCTCCTGGTAGAAGTTCCAAGCCGCCAGGGTCCGTTGGGAGCTAAAGGTCTGGGGGAAACCGCCATGCTCCCCTCCACCCCGGCTATCATAAATGCAGTTTCTCGGGCAGTTGGCGTGCGTATTCGCGAGATACCTGCTACGCTGGAGCGCGTCTTGAATGCCATCCACCAACGGGCATGATGAGTTACACAGTTGAATTGGAGAAGCCCGAAAATAAGGGGGCGAGCTCCGCCCGCCCCCTTATTTTTGGGCTTCTTTTCGCAAACTGCGTAAGTCCTGAATTAAAAGCAAGCACGAAATTCAATCGAAATTAATAAGAACATAAATATGGAGGCAGAAAATGACCCAGCAACATTCCGTTCCAACCACACGACCCTCAGTTCGCATGATCTCAGACGAGCAGGTGCGAGAGCTGCACTATGCCACGCTTGAGATACTAAGCCAGACCGGCGTCAAGATGCAGGACCCGCAGGGCCGCGAATTGCTGCTCGAAGCCGGAGCCTGGGAATCGAATGGACGCATCAAGATTCCCGAGAACCTGGTGACCGATGCGATAGAAAAAGCCCCCTCCCGCATTCCCATGCATAACCGATTGGGAGAGTTGACCATGCCCCTGGAGCTGGGCAAAGTCTTCTTCGGTACCGGCTCTGACACGACCTTCACGCTGGATCTGGAAACGGGAGAACGCCGCCGCGCTGTCGCTCAGGATGTAGAAGATATTGCCCGGTTAGGGGATGCCCTCGACAATATCGACTTTATCATGTCGATGGGCAACCCATCAGATGTGTCGGTGGACGATCTGTATATTCATGCTTTCATTCGTATGCTGCGGGGGTCTGTCAAACCCATGGTCTATACGGCTCAGAATCGCAAAGATATGGAAGATATCTACCGCATTGCCGCGGCAGTCATGGGTGGCGAAGAAGCCTTGCAAGAGAAACCCATCCTACTACATTATGCTGAACCAATTTCCCCATTGTATATTATCGAAGAATCTCTGCAAAAGCATATCTTCTGCGCTGAGAAAGGCATCCCGGCCGCGTATATCCCCTCAACGAATACAGGCGGTGGCGGACCGATCACCGTTGCCGGTGCTGTAGCGCTGGGTAACGCTGAGTGCTTGCTGGGCTTGATCATCACCCAACTGGTCCGTCCGGGCGCGCCCTTCCTCTACGGGATGAACACAGCTGCGCTGGATATGAAGACCACCATCGTCAGCTATGGCAGTCCGGAATGGAGTCTGGGGATGGGCGCCTGGGCTGAACTTGCTCGTTATTACAATTTGCCGGTCTGGGGATATGGCGGTGCAACGGACAGCAAGGTTGTCGATGCGCAGGCCGGATTGGAAGCCACCTTCTCGATCATGAACGCCTATTTATCGCGCATCACGCTTGTCCATGATGTAGCTTATATCGAGTATGGGTCTACGTCCTCCATGGAAATGCTGGTCATCGCCGACGAGATCATCCGCATGACTCGCTACCTGATAGGCGGATTACCGGTAAACAAGGACACTCTTGCTCTGGATGCAATATCTCGCGTGGAGCCCGGCGCCGGTTTTCTGGCTGATGATCATACGATGAACAACTTCCGCACCGCACAGTGGGCACCTAAGGTCATCGATCGCAACCAGTATGACATCTGGCAGGCTGCAGGTTCCAAGGATATGTTTAAACGTGCCAACGAACATGCCAAGCAGATCCTGGCTGAACACGAGGTGCCTCCGCTGTCTGAAGAGGCTGAGAAAGTAATTGCCGAAGTATTGGCGGAGCGGAGTACATAGCCAAATCCAGGCCAGCGATTTTTTTGCTCTGATAAATTGCTAGTACTCGGCCACATTAAACAGACAGGTTAGAATGCGAATATAACCATGCAAGTGAAAAATCAACCCGTCAGAATCATGATGGTCGAGTACTGGGTAAAAAGTTGACCTGTTCTCAGAGAAACAAACGTTTCCGTTGCACGAAGAGAAAGATTGAGACGGCAGCGATCACTAAAACAAAGCCATAACGCATCCAGACACGGATGTTAACTGGAATGGAGGAGTACAAAGGGGAAATCTCCTCCGTGAAAATGCCATGCGCGTCAAAAATTCGTTGTATGGCGGATCCCCCTGCTGCCGAGACGAGAAACCACTTCCCATCATGAGGCGAGCCGCCATAAATAAATTTCTTATCGATAATCCCTTTGTAATAAACAATGCTCTCTTCCTCTCCAGAACCTGGGAAATAAGTGAACGTATCGAGACTCCGCATTGTTGTCCCCCCCATCAGGACATAGCGGGTGATGATGTAGCCTCCTTCAGTATTGATTCCTGCTGCGATTTGAGTAGAGAAATCAGCAAATTCACCCCAGCCGAAAGGCTCTAGTAACTGCTTGTCAGTGATTTCGAGCACTCCCGAGATGCCCGGTCCTTTAATGGTGATCTTAGCCGGCGCACCTTTTGCGTAAACGTTTCCAATATTAAGTAAGGGGAGAAGAAGTCCAAGTAACGCCAAAATAAGTAAGAACCGAGATACGAGCTTCATAACAACTTCCTCACATTGCAATTCCTTTTAACAAATATACACCGCTCGATCGTATCAGGTTCCATTGTTGCTCAGCCAATTTATGTGATTGCCTGTTCCTTCCGCTAGGCAAATTATCGAAAACTTTCTTCCGCCCGCTGGACGATAGCACTGAGTTGCTGTTGCATATCTTCGGGCAGTGGTTCTGGCTGGTGCTCTTTCAGGAGGGTATCCACCCGTTGGGCAGCACGCAGGTCCAGGCTGAGTCCGCCCGCTTCCATCCATTGGTCGTAATTCCCTCGCTCGAAGACCTTGGGATACCAGCGTTCCCGAAAATGGTTCATGGTATGGTCACTGTCCAGGAAGGAACCGTCAGGGCCGATCTCATCGATCAGGTCGAGCGCCAGTGTTTCGTTGTTGATCTCAACCGGGGCCATCATCTTCTCGATCCAGCCTACCATTTCATTGCAGATCGCCAATTGCGCCAGTGAACCGCAGAGGCCTGATTCCATATACCCAAGATCGTGGATCAGGTTGGCCCCTCCCAGCGTTTCCGCCATCAAGGTTAATGCGGCCTCGGCTGCTGCCTGTTGGTCGACAATTTTAGAATCGGTACAACCACCCAGTCCAAACATAGGCAGGTTGTAGTGATGCGCCAAAGCGTGCGTGATTCCCAATGGGCTGGGTTGGCAATAGGGTTGGACCATAGTCCGCATATCCAAGGCGTTGCCACTCATACCTGTCGTAATAAATGGCGCGCCTTCGCGCTTCAACTGTGACAGGACCAGACCCGTCAGGATCCCGGCATTGGCCACGGCAACCGTACCTGCCGGGGTAATTGGCCCGGTCACACCGCCCAAGGCAGCTGGGATGTAAACTGCCGGCAGACCTTTATCAGCCAGGAAAAGTAACTTTTGCAAAGCTTCCTCATTATGCTGTAATCCTGTTGTGACATTTATGTAACAGGCGGTGGTTGGCCTCAATTTCAAAGTTTCAGCCCCACCAGCCACCACCTCGGCCATTTCAATGGCATCTACACAACCGGAAAACTCGTTGGTAACGAAGATGATGGGCTTGGTGGTGCGGCTGAGCATCACCTCCATCTGGTAACGATCTGTGACCATCTCATCAACATCCACCGGAAGAAACAAGGACATCACGAAATCGATGTGAGAGAGCGCATCGCAAAGAGTGATGCCATCGATGACATCCTGAAGCACAGGCTTGCGACGTTCACCTGTGCGATGATCGATGATATTGATGCAATCGGAACCAGGGCCATAATTGCATTGACCTTCTTCCAAATACATACTCGCCTTACCATGGCGGTCGTAAAGTGTAACTCTCTTAGGGACCGTACGAAAGGCTTTTTCTACTAAGCCAGCAGGAATCCGGGCGCGGTTGCCCTCGGATATCGAGGCGCCGGCTTTCTTCAGCAAGTCGATGGCCTCCTGATCGTACAGACGCACCCCGGTGCGGGACAGGATTTCAAGACTGGCATTGTGCAGTTTCTGACATTGTTCTGTTGAAAGTCGGCTGAATTGCCCGCCTCCATAGCTTACATCGTTCATGCGGATTTGAGTCATTTTTGTGATCCTCTATAGTCACTTTATTCACTCAAGGGTTAGCATAGCTTTACAAATGTAAAAGCCTTGCAAAGGTGTAAAACTTTGCAAGGCCTATCACACTTCATTGATTCAACTAACTTCAGGAAGTTTCGCGTGCGTCAATTACTTTTTGTCCTTCGATCTTATTTATTACAGCGACTAACTCTTCTTTTGAGACTTCAGGAACTTTGATAACCAGATCCCACGATCCCGGAGTTTTTGGTGAGGGTACACCTCCGCTGGCATATATACACCAGCCTTGCTCGGTAATAGCTGCCATCAGCTTGGCATACTCACCAATCTGGTCTGGCACTCTGATCACGACTCGAACCCCTTGGATATCGCCGCCCAAAAGATTTGATAATTCTGCCAGCATATCCACTTCGGTGATAATACCCACAACAACCTCATCCTCCACAACAATCAAGCTGCCTATTTTGTGTTGACACATGATTTGGGCTGCATCTTCGAGGGTGGTGTCTGGATCGATGAGAACGAGATCATTCAGCTTTACCATCACATCACTTGCCTTCAAATTGGACAGGAGGCGGCTGATTTCCCAAACATTCAGACTACCAAGGTCTGTCGGGGGCACTCTCAGCCTTTCTCGTGTGATCAACCCCATCAAGCGTTTGCCGTCTCCAACCACGGGCAAATGCCGCACGTTGTTTTCGATCATCAAGTTCTGCGCCTCCGCAGCAGGCGTATCCGGCGCGATCATGATGGGATGTCGAGTCATATAATCTTTTACTAACATGGTTAGGAACCCTCCTTTGGTTGGGAAATAACCGGGTCAAAGGTGCGTAATGTCTCTAAAGGCAGGTGACAAAAGATGCGATGCCCTTCTGCAGCCTCGCGCCAGGGTGGAAGCTCCGTCTCGCAGATTTTCCCGCCGTCCGGTAACAATTCCCGTCGGGGACAACGAGTATGGAAACGACAACCGCTAGGAGGATCTATAGCGCTGGGAACGTTGCCTTCAAGACGGATATTCTTTTGCACGGCTGAAGGATCAGGGATTGGAACAGCCGAAAGCAAAGCCTCAGAATAGGGATGGTAGGGTGGTGCGTAAATGGCTTCTGCGGGGCCAATTTCCATAATTTGCCCGAGATACATCACACCAACCTGATCAGAGAAAAAGCGGACCACACTCAAATCATGGGCGATGAATATCAAGGTGGTATCGAATTCCTGTTGTACTTCCAGGAGCAGGTTCAGGATGGCCGCTTGCACCGAAACATCCAAAGCGCTGACCGGCTCATCACACAATACCAGATCCGGATGACTGGCCAAAGCCCGGGCGATACCGACGCGCTGCTTCTCCCCGCCACTCAACTGTCGAGGCAGGCGATCATAATAATTCTCACCCAGACGCATGGCATCCAGAAGCTTGACAACTTCCTCACGAATTTGATCGTTGGGGACGGTCTTGAAACGCCGCATTGGTCGACCGATCTGCTGCCCGACGGTATAGGATGGATTCATGGTCGAATCAGGGTTCTGAAACACCATCTGCAGTTCCTTGATGAGATTTTCCCCACGGTTCGAGATATCATCCGTGATATCAAATCCCAGGAACTTGGCATCGCCGGAAGTCGAATCTTCCAATCCGATCAGGGTTTTGATCAGCGTGCTTTTGCCGCAGCCTGATTCACCCACGATACCTAACGTTTTACCTTTCCGTAAATCAAAAGATGCATTTTCAACAGCCTTGACATACCGCTTTTCGCCCAGACCAATGACATCCCTGAACGTACTGCCTTGAACTTCGTAATATTTCTTCAGGTTATTTATGGAGAGTATCGGCGCTGAATCGGCTTCTTTCATTTTGATCGTCGGTGGCAGGATGTCTTCCGAAGGTGTCCATTGTGAAGCGATGATCTCTTCCGCGAAATGGCAGCGCACCTGGGTCCCAACGGTTAACTGCCGTAACTGGGGTCTTTCCTCGCGACAACGCTCCTGCACATAGTCACAGCGGGGAGCGAATACACAACCGACGGGTCGATTGTTGGGTGGCGGTACTCGTCCACGAATTGGGTAGAGCACACTTTTGGCTTTATCAGCGCCCAGTTTGGGCACGCAGCGAATCAGACCCTGCGTGTACGGATGCTGTGGGTTCTTGTAAATCTCTTCTACCGAAGCCTGTTCTACCATTTCACCGGCATACATTACCCCTACGCGCGTGGATACGCGCGCAACCACACCCAGATTATGGGTGATGTACATGATAGCTGTATCAAACTCCCGCCGGAGTTCGGCGATCAAGTCCAGTACGGCTGCCTCAACAGTCACATCCAGTGCGGTGGTCGGCTCGTCCATGATGAGCAGAGCAGGATTGTTGAGCAGAGCCATGGCGATGACCACGCGCTGTTGTTGACCGCCGGAAATTTGATGTGGATAACGTTTCATCACGTTGGCCGCGTCCGGCATATAAACGCGCTCCAACATCTCGATGCAGCGTTTCTCAGCCTCGGCCTGCTCCATGTCACGATGGACGGTCAGCACCTCTGACATTTGGTCTCCCAATCGCATCGATGGGTTGAGCGCCTGCATCGGGTCCTGATAGACCATGGCGATCTGGTCACCTCGTAACCGGCGTAGTTCCTCCCCGGCCACACCGACCAGTTCCTGACCCTGGAATTTGATGTTGCCGCGTTTTACATATCCATTGGCTCCCAAAAAATTGAGTACGGCCCATGCAACGGTACTTTTCCCACATCCGGATTCACCGACAATACCCAGGGTTTCGCCACGCTTAATCTCAAAGGAGACATTTTGGACAGCCTCGATTTCGCCACCGCGCACTTTGTAAGCGACGGCGACATCTTCAAGTTTTAGTACAGGCGTGGATGGTTTGAAATCAGTTGTCATAGCAGCCTCACTTTTGATACCTGGTCAACTCTTCACGCAATCCATCTGCAAAGAGATTCAACCCAATCACCAGCGAAGCGATGGCCAGTGCCGGCCAGATTACTGCCAATTGGTTTGCGAAAATATTCCTGCGAGCCTCGTTGACCATATTCCCCCAGTCAGGGTCTGGCGGCGGAAGCCCGATACCCAGGAAGCCGAGCGTGCCGATAGCAAAAATCGCATACCCAACTCTTAACATACCATCCACCAATAAAGGACCGCGGGCATTGGGCAAAATCTCCCGAAACATAATGAACCAGACACTCTCACCACGAGTTTCTGCTGCCCGGATGTAATCACGGGTTTTAATATCCAATGCCAGGCTGCGGGCCAGGCGAGCGACCCCCGGCGCCCCGGTGATGGTTATCGCCAGGATAACAACCAGGTCTCCCTGACCTAATGCGGCAATCACCACCAGGTAGAGCACAATGCGCGGAAAGGCAATTAACGCATCCAAAACCTGCATGATGATCTGGTCCCACCAGCCTCCACGGTATCCGGCGTTGAGGCCTAATAGCGCGCCCAAAGTCAGTGAACCAATTACGCCCCAAATGGCTACACCACCGGGAATGGAAATATTCGCATCTCCTGGCAGACGAGTCTTAAGCAAAATGACCTGAGTACCCTGCATCAGTCGGGAAAGAATGTCACGTCCCAGATGGTCAGTTCCCAACCAGTTCTGTGTGCTGGGCCCTTGATTTTGAATGAAATCCGAAGCATTGGGATCGAAGGGTGTCCAAAAGAGGGATATGAAAGCCAAAAGAACCCAAAAAAGCACGATGGCCATGCCTATGGTAGCAACGCGCGACTCAAATACGATTGATACGCTCTTCCACATCTTTTGGAGGCGAGAGGGGCGAGTTTGTGTCATTGTTTGTACTGCCATGATCTCATCTCCTTATGAGTAACGAATGCGTGGATTTAACAGCGTGTATGCTAAGTCACCAAGTAGACGTGTAATTATCGCTATTGCAACCGTTACCATGGCGGCTGCTTCTATTGCATTGAAATCTCCAAATATGGCTGACCTGTAGATATAGTTACCCAGTCCCGGATACCCAAAGATCACCTCAACAACCACGAGGCCTCCTATCAACCAGTTGACATGCAGCATGATAATGGTGATCGGAGCCATAAGCGCATTGCGAATTGCATGTCGCAGTACGACGCGCATCTTTGGCATCCCTTTGATGATTGCAGTACGGATATATGCAGAATCCATCACTTCGACCATACTGGCCCTGGTCATACGGGCAACATATCCAAGCTCCACCGCTGTTAGAGTCATCACAGGCAAAGCCAACAATTTCGGGTCTTGAAAGATCGCATTTTCACTGGTAAAGATGGCCACCGCAGGCAGCCATTTAAGCCAGATCCCAAAGATCAGGATCAAAAAGACGCCAGTGACAAATTCCGGCGTAGCTGTAAAACCCAAGCTGGTAATCGAGATAAATCGATCCAAGGGTTTACCTTCATTGATGCCAGCCAAAATTCCGAAAAAGAGCGCCAGAGGCATAACTATTATGAAGGCCGCTCCTGCGAGAACAAGTGTATTTCGAATACGTGAAACTAATGTTGCAGCCACAGGGCGCCCATACTGCAATGAAATACCCGGGTCCCCTCGCAGCAAGCCTTTACGAAGTGGAATATATTGCTGAGGACCATTCCCTTCTTTGCGCAAACCGGCTTTCGTTAAAGTCCAGACCTCGGCTCCCTCTCCACGCACCCATTTGACAGCGTTATTCTTAGTATCGACCCCCCAGAAATATTCCTTTCCTTCCTCATCTGTTTGCCAGACCCCACTGGCAATATGGGAAGTTACCGAACCGTCCTCCTGACGTCTTAGTTCGAGCAGCCGGCCATCTTCTAATTGCCAACGAGTCAACTGACCATCAACGTCTACCCACCAATTTGCCTCACCAGACTGTGGATTTATGGCTGTAACTATTGGAGAGCCAACCAAATTCTTAGCACGCCAGTCATTACCGACTAACCAGTCAATATAGCGTTGCCAGGCAGGTGCATCCAGACCTAGCTGGGCGCGGTAAGAGGCGCGTTGCTCTGGAGTGGAAAAAACCCCCAGAATTTTTACGGTAATATCGCCGCTGCCTACTTCAATCAAGAAGAATAGGGCAATAGAAACCAGGAGCATGGTAACAATGGTTGAGATAATACTACGGATGATAAAACGGGCCATAGCTTTGCTCCATTGGCAAGAGGCCCGGATTCATTCATGTCGGGCCTCTTGCCTCTAGTTGTTAGACAGAATTTTACGATTCTTTCCAGACATCGTAAAGCAGGTCGTAAGCCGTGGGATGGGATTTAATATTCTGGAATTTGGAATTGGTTACATTCCAAACACTCTTCCAGAAGCTGTTAAAGATGGGGCCGCGCTCTTGCATGATGTCTTCGATCTGACACATTAAGCCACGACGAGCCTCAACATCCAGAGTTCCCTGGGCTTCACGCAAAACCTGTTCGAACTCGTCATCAGTCCAGCGGGTCTCATTCCAGGCACCGATGCCCTCTTCAGTGTATGCTAACGGAAGTACCATGGTAGCCAGAGGTCGGTGTGTCCAGGAGGTAATACCCAGATCGACCTCGGTCCAGCGGTCCCAGTAGCCGGCCGGATCGGTGATATCCAACGCGATGTCAAAGCCAGCCGGTGCGGCCAACTCTTTCAAAGCCTGGGCAATCTCGGGTTCAGCCTGGTCGTTCTTTGTGGCCAGCGTGACCTTGAGGGGAAGTTCAATGCCCTTCTCGGCAGCATATTCTTCTAATAATGCTTTGGCACCCTCGGGATCGTATGCAGGGATGTCTTTTTCACAGTAGGCCGGGTGGACAGGCGCAACGTGCGCATCGAGGGAGAGGTCACCCTCACCATAGTAAGCCAATTGCAAGATCTTGGCGCGGTCCTGGCACATCTTCATTGCGTTGCGGACACGCACATCATCCCAGGGTTCCAGGTCAACGCGCATGCGGCCAACCAGACATTGAGCCGTGCTGGCTGAGCGGATGGTCAAACCTTCTACTCCCTGCAAAGCCTGGAAGTCAGTTGGGCGTGGATCATACATCGCATCCACCTGACCAGATTGAAGTGCGGCCACGCCAGCGTCCTTGTCGGTCGAAACGTAGATCACCTCATCCAGATAGGGCAGCGGGTCGCCATCTGCGCCCATCTGCCAGTAATCCTCGCGGCGTTTGAAGACCGCACGTTCACCTTCAGCATACTCTTCCAAGATGAAAGCTCCCGTGCCGACAGGTTGTCTGATGATATCGCCTTCGAAGTTGTGATGTAGAACCACTGCAGGGTAGTGGAAGAGGTGTTCGGGTACTGCGATATCGGCGAATTGCAGATGCAATCTGACGTGGTAATCATCCACTTTCTCGACATCCTGCATTCCGCTCAGATAGGCCATAAGCCCTAGCATCGAAGAGCCAACATCCTCGTTCAGCCACTCACCGAAAGTGAACATGACGTCATCGGCGGTCAGTTCATCCCCGTTGTTGAACGTGATGCCCTGTTTCAAATAGAGATCCCAGGTTAAGACATCTTCACTGGCTTCCCATCTGTCAAGCAGGTATGGGCGTGTGATGTTATCAACGCCTGTCATGGTCAGGTATTCGGAAATCTGACGAACGATGTTGGCACCCTCAACCCACGAAAGACGGGCAGGGTGATCGAGGAGCTGGAGCTGCATGGAGCTTGTCCACGTGCCACCACGTTTAATCCCGTCGGCAGGGGCTTCTGTTGCAGCCGGGGCTGCTGGTTCAGGCGCACCACAGGCGGCTAGAAAATATGCCGTTCCGGCGGACATACCGAGCAATGTCGAGAATCGCAGGAAATCTCGCCGTGAGATACGGCCTTGTACGAGCTTGTCATAGGCTTCCGGGATAGCCGGATGCGTCTTTTCCATTTCTTTCTTGGATACTTGATACTTTTTCACTTTTCTTCCTCCATCTCAAGGTGACTAAAGGGCGAATAAATCTTGCGCAAATTTAGAGTCGATGGCTGCACCTCCTTTTAATTCATTGGGGTATTTTTGGTTTTGAGCGAAAAATCAAGCGAAAAGCCCATCATTGAGTAAAGAATAGGACTGTTCTGTCTGGATTCGCTCTTCCGCAAAATTGACTATACACAGATAAAATATATCTGAGATATATCAAAGCGAATAGGATACTACTCTATCATAGCATAATTCCAATTGCGTGCAAAGAAAGTCCCTCTGTTTTTTGTTATTATTTATTTAGCTTTGCTGCGTGTGTTGACACACATATTGGCCAAAATTATACTGATCTATAAGATGGTTGATACCAAGATCACCCGTTATCTTGACCTGAACGGCGTTCCCTATCGCATTCTGCCGCACACAAATTACGGGAGAGACGAAAATATCGCTTTGTGATGGCCTGTGTAACCGGGGATGACCGGCTCGATCCACAGGCAGTACGGGAACACCTGTCGGGGGAATGGAAGAGATTTAGCTTTGCCACTGCCGAAGAAATTAAAGCCGTAACAGGCTATACCAAGGGAGCAGTCGCACCCTTATTTTCGGGCTACCTCCGTATTTTTGCGTAAGTCCTGATTGTGTTAAAGCCAATATCAGCAGCGGCGACCCAATGGCCGGCTTGAGCTCGATACGAGTGACCTGGTCAGGTAATCGGGAGCCACCCTGGGGTCGATTGCTGCGTCTAGGGAGTGATCACTACCCGTCCTTTGTGGCTGTACGTGTCAAGCTGGTCGAACGTTTCGTTGATCACATCTGCATCCAGGGGAATTGTATGAGAGATCACCTTCGATAAATTAAGTTTTCCAGTTCGAACAAAGTCGATCAGGGTTGGAATCTCGCTTGCCAGGTGATCTGACACACCAATGATCTCAGCTTCCTTAGCAAGCAATTCCACATACGGGTTGATTTTGATCGTTTTCTCATTCAGCCCGACCAAGGCTATACGTCCAAAGACACCCACACATTCGATCGCCTGTCGCATGGTGACCGGTAGACCGATCAACTCCAGTGCCACGTCCACCCCTTTGCCATGTGTCAGCCGTTTGATCTCATCCACGGCATCCACCAGGCCGGCGTTGATGGGGACCGCCCCGTACTTTTCTGCCAGAGCCAGCTTGTCCGGGTTGAGGTCCACACCAAACACTTTCAGCGCGCCCATCGCGTAAGCCAACTGCACCGCCGACATCCCCAATCCGCCCACACCGAAAACAGCCACCGTTTCCCCGGCTTGCAAGCGTGCTTTCCGTAATGCATGGAATGACGTTGTCGAGGAGCACATCATAATAGCTGCCTGCTCGAAGGGTATTTCTTCCGGCAGCTTGAAAACGCTTCTGGCTGGCAAGCAAATATATTCGGCGTACCCTCCTGGCTGGTATTTCCCAATCATCGATCCGGATGTGCAGAACTGCTCGCTACCCATATTGCAGTATTCGCAACTTCCACATGTGACCATATAATGAAGACAAACGCGCTC
>JBAVJG010000436.1:0-9861 GCA_049687655.1 Anaerolineales bacterium
TGTGTGATGCGTGGCGCGTTGGCATCTACTGCACCACGGAAAATGCCCGGAAATCCCAGTACATTGTTGACCGATTTCCCGTCCGCGGCGAAGGCGGCACCTTGCGCCAATGCCAGCGATGGCTCGATCTCTGCGTTCGGGTTCGAAAGTGCCAGGATGATTTGCCCCTCCCGTACCATCTCAGCTTTGATCAATCCTGGTGCGCCGGTTGTGGCGATGACGATGTCGCACTCGGCCATGATCTCATCAAGATTGGACTTGCGACCACCCAGCCCTGCAAAACGTTCCATGGAGGACTTGCTCAGGTCGGCACCGTAGACCGGATTCCCGGTCAGGCGCATCAACATCTGACCGATAGCCTGCCCGGCCGCTCCCAACCCGATCTGCCCGACTACTTTTTTCTGCAAGTCCACACCAGCAGTGCGTGCCGCAACCAGGAGTGCAGCTGTGGTGACAACGGCTGTTCCGTGCTGGTCATCGTGCATCACAGGGATATCGAGCATTTCCTGAAGGCGGCTCTCGATCTCGAAACAGCGCGGCGCGGAAATATCTTCCAGTTGGATGGCAGCGAAGGTCGGTGCTATGGCCGCCACCGCTTGCACGATCTCATCCGGGTCTTTGGTGTTGAGTAAAATAGGAATGCCCGAAAGCCCCACCAGCGACTCCATCAACATGGCCTTACCTTCTATAACGGGCATTGCAGCCTGCGGACCAATATCCCCCAATCCCAGTACAGCCGTGCCATCGGTGACAATGGCCACCATGTGACTGATGCTGGTGTACAGCCGCGCCTGTGAAGGATCCGCAGCGATTCGGCGACAGACCTCCGCCACGCCGGGTGTGTACACGCGCCGCAGAGTATTCATTGAATCGATCTTGTATCGGCTGCGGACTGCGATCTTGCCCTTCTGGTGAAGTTCAAGCACCTCGTCCCGCACCTCGACCACCACCGTGCCGGGATTGGCGCGCATGGCTGCCAGCACATTTTCGAGATGGGTTTCATCATCTGCATAGACGGTGATCTCGCGCACGACATGCTGAGATGTATCGGTAAGCAATTGAATACTACCAATATTGCCCCCGTTTTCAGAAATCGCTGACAATAAATTTGCCAGCACACCGATCTTCTGGTCGTTGCGGACGCGCACGACGCGCATGATTTTTCGTTCCCAGGCCATAATAGCTACTTTCTCCTCTTCTTTACAGAAGGTGGGCCGGGGTGGGGGTTAAATAGAATTTACCACCCCAATCAGTTCATCGAATGAAGCGATCACCGGGCAGCCCGGTTCGTGGAAGAGTCCCTTTGGGTCGTAGAGAACAGGCTGAAGTCCGGCGCGACGCGCTCCGACCACGTCTGCAAAGTAATTGTCGCCGATGTAGAGTGTTTCTTCGGGAGTCCCTTTGGCCATTTTGACAGCGTGCTCGAAGATACCGGAGTCAGGCTTCCAGGATTTCACCTCTCCCGCTGCCAGCGAAAAATGGAAGTAGTCTCCCATACCCAACCCATCGATCTCATCCTGGTAGGGGTTATCGCGGTTGGACACTACACCGAGGGTGTACCCACTCTCGCGCAGGCGAGGGATAACGGTATGGGTTTCGTCCGGTATCCAGATATCCGGATTGTAATTCTCACGCATGTGATCAGAAACTTTGGGACCAATCTCCTGGACGAGCTCAGGCGAACAGCCGAGGGCTGCCAATCTACGGTGAGCAAAATGAAACCAGAAATCTTCTTCTTCGCCGTTGTACTTTTTATGGTCTTCCTGAATTTCAGGAGAGTTGGCAAAGTAGTAATGCTCCCAGACGGCTGCGCGACGGTAATCTTCAGCCGTAACCGGCAAACCGAGTCCGATTACATAATCTGTGAAAACCTCCCCGCCATTGGGGAGGTGATGACACAACGTACCGTCGAAATCAAAGAGAATAGCTTTGATACTGTTCGTAGAACCCATTAACCACCAATCTCGTTCATAACTCTATTTAGTGGAATAACACCCTCTGCCAGGCCGTGCCCCCAGGGCTTTTCCCAGACGCCGTCCAGGATGATCTGGCGCAGGTCGTCGAGGGTGGCACCGGCGCGCAGCGGGGTGAGCAGGTCCACTTCTTTCTCGCGCAGCAGGCATAATCGCAGACGGCCGTCCGCCGTCAGGCGTGCGCGAGTGCAGGCGGAGCAGAAGGGAGCGGTGACGGAGGAGATGAAGCCTACATCCCCTTTTGCGTTCGGGAAGCGAAATAGGCGCGCCTCGCCATCCAGTTTACCGTTATTGGCAACTTCCATTTTGCCTGCTTCGGCCTCGATACGCTCTTTGATCTGTGCAGCGGTGATGACCTGTCCCGTTTGAACATCTGTCGCTCCGGCGAAGGGCATCATCTCGATGAAGCGCATTTGCCAGGGATGTTCCAGCGTAAGGCGAGCAAGGTCTACCACATCTGATTCGTTATAGCCTTGCACGACGACAGCGTTGAGTTTGATGGGCTTCAATCCGGCTTCTTCAGCGGCCAGGATACCTTTCCAGACATCTTCGAGCTTGCCCCAACGCGTCAGACGTTTGAATTTGTCGGGGTTGAGTGTGTCGATCGAGATGTTGACTCTCTGGAGTCCGGCCTCAGCCAGTGGTTCTGCCAATCGTGACAGGAGCAGGCCGTTCGTGGTCATCGAAACGCTGCGAATGCCCGGTGTGTGGGCGATGTTGCGAATGATGTCTACAACGTGCGCGCGGACAGTTGGCTCGCCCCCGGTCAGGCGGATCTTGTCGAAGCCAAGCCCCGCGAACAATTGCGTGAGTAACTGAATTTCGTCATCTTGCATTAAATCGGCATTTGGCCTGAAGGTCTGGTCTTCTGGCATGCAGTAGATGCAACGCAGGTTACAGTGGTCAGTCAGGCTGATGCGTAAATAGTGAATGATACGTCCGAAACGGTCTATGGCCATAAGTAATCCAGATTATACCCTTCCTGCCCAAGCATTGCGCCTTTTTTGAGCTTTGAAGCCCAATGTGCGGGCATCGGGCATTGTATAACATTTTTATTTGAAAAACATGCCTGCAATTGACGATGTGATTTAGCCGTGCTATCATGAGGAAGATTATTCTGCATTATTCTGCTCGTTTACAAGGAGTTATTTTTTTATGAGCGTTGAATTTATTCTTCGTATTGTTGGTTTACTGGTCTTCGCTTCTTTGGGCGGTTATTATGGAGGTTTGGCAGGTCGATTAGCAGGACAAACTTCATTTTACGTCATCATCTTTGGCCTGGTTGGAGCGTTAGCCGGCCTGATTTTGACTCCGTATATCACCACACGCCCGGTTAAAGCCATCCGTGCCATTTTGGGGCGACTATCTGCTGAGACTCTTTTCGCGGGCCTGACCGGATTGGTCGTTGGATTGTTGGTAGCGGCTTTGCTGGCATTTCCGCTATCTTTATTGCCAGATCCGTTTGGCAGCGTGCTCCCGTTCGTTGGCGTTGTTGTATTCAGTTACTTGAGCATTTCATTATTTGTCATGCGACAGGGTGACATTATGAGCCTGCTCAGCGCACTGGGTGGACGCAATGAGGGCGGCGGTTCATCTTCTTGGACGAATCTGAACCGCACCATCTTACTGGATACCAGCGTCATCATCGACGGACGCGTGTCCGACATAGCCAAGACCGGTTTCCTGCCTGGCACGCTGCTCATCCCGCGTTTTGTGCTCAATGAGTTGCAATACATCGCTGACTCACCCGATGGTCTACGCCGCCAGCGCGGACGCCGTGGTATGGAAGTTTTATCCGAGCTACAGAAGCAGCCGAACATCCTGACTCGCATCAGCGACATCGATGTGGACGGCATCCGCGAAGTGGACGAAAAACTGGTCGTTCTGGCGCGCCAGCTTAAGTGTCCGATCCTGACCAATGACTACAACCTGAACCGTGTAGCCGAATTGCAGGGCGTGACCATCTTGAACATCAACGAACTGGCCAATGCAGTCAAGTCGGTTGTATTGCCTGGTGAAATCCTGCGTATCAACGTCATCCAGGAAGGTAAGGAACGCGACCAGGGCGTCGGCTACATGGACGATGGCACCATGGTGGTGGTTGAAAACGGCCGTGATTATATTGGTGAATACCAGGAAGTGAACGTCACCAAAGTGCTGCAAACCGCCGCCGGGCGTATGATCTTTGCCCGTGTTGAAGAAGAAAAGAATAACAAGAAGAAGTAAAACTAAACACAAAGGACACGACACTTGCACCGCACGCAAGTGCTGGTGAGGACTCAAAGGTTTTTCCTTCGTGTCCATCGTGTATGAAAAGGGAACAGATGCTCCGCGTTTACAACACAATCACTCGCAAAAAAGAAGAATTCGAGACTCTTGAACCCGGCCTTGTCAAAATGTACGTCTGCGGTGTCACGGTCTACAACGACGCGCACGTCGGACACGCCATGTCTGCCCTGGTTTTCGATATCATCCGCCGCTACCTCGAATATCGGGATTACAAAGTCAAATACGTTATGAACTACACCGATGTGGATGACAAGATCATCGCGCGCGCCAACGACCTTGGCGAAGAACCGCTTAAGCTGGCCGAACGTTACATCAAGGATTACGCCCGGAACCTGGCCGACCTGAACATCCTGCCCGCCACGGCCAATCCGCGCGTCAGCAACACGATCGATCTCATCATCGAATTCGTGAGCGGGCTGATCGATAAAGGGTACGCTTATGCGGCCGATAACGGCGACGTCTATTTCCGCGTGGAAAAGGACGATGATTATGGCCGTCTCTCCCGCCGCAAACTGGAGGATATGCAGGCCGGTGCACGCGTCGAAAGTGGTGAAGAAAAGGAGAATCCGCTCGATTTTGCACTATGGAAGGCCGCTAAGCCGGGAGAGATCTCCTGGGAGAGTCCCTGGGGGGCGGGACGGCCCGGCTGGCATATCGAGTGCTCAGCGATGAACCTGGCCGAACTGGGCGAGCAGATTGACATCCACGGCGGCGGCAACGACTTGATCTTCCCGCATCACGAGAATGAGATCGCCCAGACCGAGTCGTATACGGGAGTGGAGTTCGCCCGCTTCTGGATTCACAACGGCATGATGCAGCTCGGCGGCGAGGCCATGTCCAAGTCCACCGGCAACCTGGTGACCATCGACGAGTTCCTCTCGAAGTACGATGCCGACGTGATGCGTATGGTTGTATTGAGTGGAACGTATCGCGCGCCGCTGAACTATACCGAAGAGACGCTGGAAGCCGCTGAAAAAGGACTTGAGCGCTTCAAATCCGGGCTGCGGCCTGGCCTGCCCAACGCAAAAGGACTCACATCCGAAGCTGGCTCTGCCCTCGCCAAACAGACCGAACCTATCAAGCAGGCTTTCACCGACGCCATGGGCGACGACTTCAACACCGCCGGTGCGCTGGCCCCCCTGTACGAACTGGCCAAGATCATTAATACGGCCCGTGATGCTGGCGCAACTGACGAACAGCTTGCCCCCATCCAGGCGACCCTGCGCGAGCTGACCGGCGTGCTCGGCCTGCGCCTGGAAGAAAAGACCGGCTCCGGCGACGCCGGCAAATTCATTGACTTGCTGGTCAATGTGCGGAACGAAGCCCGCACGCAAAAGCTGTGGGCGCTCTCGGATATGATCCGCGATAAGCTCAAAGAACTGGACGTGACCATTGAAGACAGCAAGGATGGCACCAGTTGGCGATGGGGATAGGTTGGTAAATTGGTAATTGGTAAATGAAAACTTCCGAGACATTGTCTCGGAAGTTTTCATTTACGCTATGTCATCCTGAACGTAGCGAAGGATCTCCGACACGACGAGCGAGTCTCCTTCCCCTTCGGGGACGATGCGACTGCGAGTCGGCGAAGTAGTGCTTGATTTGGCGAAAGCCATTTGACCTGTATCCATGCACAGGGTTTGACGATGAGCGGGATGGCTCACAAACCTTCTTCTGTTCGACGTTTCAGTAATTTTGGAACTTCTTCGCCCAAAATGAAATTCGACGTCAGGAAATTTGCAGAGATCATCAGGATTGCAACGGCGGCCTTATTGATTGTTTTTTCGATCTCCGGCTACCAATCATCTCCCGCTTCGATGCGCCGATCTTCCCATATATCCAGAATCCCCTCTTGCTCAAGAACGCCAAGATGAGTTACGAGACAGTCTTTCCATTTTTCGTCTTTGTGACTGTAACTGATGAATACGCTTGGACCTGACATGATATCCCTCGCTGGGTGTGGGAGGACGCGGTTATGCTCCCAGCATACAAAAATATTCTCATTATGCAAAGAAGGGGCGACCCGTCATGGTCTGCCAGGCATTTCAATCAACCCAAGCGGGTCGCCCCTTCTTCCGTAATTCCATCTACTCCATTCGTTTATAATTGGCGAGCGTCCGCCAATTTCTTTTTACAAGGATATCTATGCCTTCCACCCCCTGGGAAGAACCGGGCTGGTTCGAAAGCGCCAGTGCCTGGATTCAAGAGCAACTCAAAAACCACTGCCTCTCCATGACCGGTGAGATCACCCAGCCGCATATCCGGCCCTGGTCTACGGTTCTGAATGTGCCCACCGACGCTGGCATCCTGTACTTCAAGGCCAGCGCGCCCAGCCTGGCCTACGAGCCACGCCTGACGGAAGCGCTCGTCCGCTGGCGGCCTGACCTGATGCCCGAACTGTTGGGAAGCGATCTCGAGCGCGGCTGGCTGCTCATGCGCGATAGCGGCGAGCCCATCCGCGAATCCATCCGCACGACAGGCGATCTCAGCCACTGGGAGGTTGTCCTGCCAGCCTATGCCGAACTGCAGATCGAGCTTTCAGACCGTGCGGAGGAGTTGCTCTCCTTGGGCCTTCTAGACCGCAGGCTGGAGGGTCTCCCTGCTCAATTCGAGCGCTTGCTGGAAGATACCGAATCCATGGGTCTGGGCCAGCCTGAAGGCCTGACCCAAACGAAGTATGAAAAATTGCAAGAATTACAGCCCAAGTTTGCCCACATGTGCGCTCGCCTGGCCAAGTACGGCATTCCCGAGTCCCTGCACCACGACGACTTCCACGATGCCAATGTGTTCCTGCGCGATAGCCGCTATATCCTGACCGACTGGGGCGAGACCTGCGTCTCGCATCCGTTTTTCAGTATACTGGTCTGCATCCGCAGCACGGCCTACTCTATGAAGTGGGATTTCAACGACCCGCGACTGATCTCATTACGAGATACCTACCTGAAAGCCTGGGAACGCTTCGCCTCGCCCGCGGACTTGCTGGCTGCGTTCCGTTTGGCAATGCCAGTCGCCATGGTCAACCGCGCACTGACCTGGCATCACGTCGTCTCGCAACTGGAAGGCGAGTCTCACGCCGAATATGCCGAAGCCGTCCCCGGCTGGCTGATGGAATTTCTCGAAGCCGAAACCGAAGCTCCGATATCACTATGAGCTGCTCATGAAAGAGTGGATTTACTCCCGTAACGCTGTCTACGAAACCCTGCGCGCAAAACGCCGCCAACCTTTCTCGCTGGAAATCGCTGAGGGTGTGCAAGAAAAAGGCCGCCTGAACGACATCTTGCGCATTGCCAAGGAGCGTAATATCCCCATCAAACGCGTACCGCGCGGGCGACTTGACCGGCTGAAATCCAACCACCAGGGCGTGGCGCTGGAGGTCAGCGGCTATCCCTATGCTGATCTGACCGAGGTCTTCGAGTTAGCCGATGAACGCAACGAAGCGCTCTTCGTCCTGTTGCTGGATACGCTCAACGATCCGCAGAACTTTGGTACATTGCTGCGTACGGCAGAAGTTGTTGGCGTGCACGGCGTGGTCATCCCGCTGGCGCGGGCGGTGGGAGTCACACCCGCGGTGGTCAACGCCTCCTCAGGGGCTTCTGAGCATTTACTGGTGGCACAGGCCAATTTGCACCAGGCCATCGGCGCGCTGAAAGAGGCCGGGGCCTGGGTCATCGGTCTTGAGAGCAGCGAGCAGGCTGAAAGCCCAGACCAGGTGCGCCTGGATGGGGCCATCGGGCTGGTGGTCGGTTCGGAAGGCGAGGGCATGCGTCAGTTGACGGCCAAGTCCTGTGACATCCTGATGAAGCTACCTATGAAGGGGCAGATCGAGTCGCTCAACGCAGCGGTTGCGGGGTCCGTTGCGCTATACTTGGCTTATCTTGCACGAAGCAAAGCCCCTAAAGGTCCCAGAGACTTTTAGGGGCTGGGACAAGGAGAGTTCATGCCGCAAGCAACCTATCACTTCCCGCGCGGATTTTTGTGGGGGACAGCTACCGCGTCCCATCAGGTGGAAGGCAACAACGCCAACAACCAGTGGTGGAAATGGGAGCAGGAAGGCCACACGAACGGCAAATCCGGCCTGGCCTGTGACTGGTGGGGGGGCGGACGCTGGCGCGAAGATTTCGACCGTGCTGCCGAAAGCGGACAGAATGCGCATCGTTTTTCGGTGGAGTGGAGCCGCATCCAGCCCGAACCTGACCGCTGGGACGAAGATGCTCTGGAACGTTACCGGGTGATGCTGCGTGGACTGAAAGAACGCGGCATGACACCCATGGTCACTCTGCATCATTTTTCCGACCCACTCTGGCTGTACGATAAATGCGGCTGGGAGCATGATGATATTGTGCCTCTGTTCGAAAAGTTTGTGCGCAAAACAGTGGATGCGCTTAAGGAATACTGCACGCTGTGGTGCACGATCAACGAGCCGAACGTTTATGCCTTACATGGTTATGTGACTGGAAACTTCCCGGCCTGCAACCCGGGCATAAAAATGGCTATGCAAGTCATGGCCAACATGCTGCGCGCCCATGCCATAGCATACCGCGCCATCCATGAAATCCAGCCCGAAGCGCGTGTCGGCTATGCCCTGCATTACCGCCCGATGGTTCCCAAACGCCCTTGGTCTCCGCTCGACCGTCTCATGCGTAACCTCCGCTATAACAGCCTTAACAAGGCTTTTCTTACAGGTATTTCCACGGGTGTGATGAGAACCCCTGTTGGCAAATTCCAGATTCCCGAGGCCAAGGGCACGCAGGATTATTTCGGCCTGAATTACTATGCGATGGACATGGTCTGGTTCGATTTGCGCAACCGCAAGGAACTCTTCACGGCTGCCGGATATCCAGAGGATGTTGATGTAAGTCAATCGGGCATGTTTGCAAATACCCCCGAGGGATTATTTCAGAGTATCAAGTGGATTGTCAACACGTATCCCAACCTGCCTATTCTCATTACTGAGAACGGTATAGAAGACGCGGATGATCATCTGCGACCCCGTTATCTGGCGCAGCACATCCATCAGGTCTGGCGCGCGGTCAACTTCAACTGGCCAGTCAAGGGCTATTTCCACTGGACGCTGGTCGATAATTTCGAATGGGAGCGCGGCTGGACGCAGCGCTTCGGCCTGTGGGCGCTGGACGTGGAAACCCAGATGCGTACCAAACGACCGTCCGCCGACTTGTATGCCGAAATATGTAGGGAGAATGGACTTTCTGCCGAAATGGTGGAAAAGTATTGTCCCGAAGTGATGGATAAGTTGTTCCCTGTTTAGACCGATGACCGTGGACGATGGACAGTGGTCTCGGTCATCGGTCAACCGTCTACGGTCTTTCCAAGCCTCTACTTACTACCGTGGATCAAAGATTTATCCAGACGATTAAAAACACCTTCGGTGCAGATGGCGAAGCCTGGCTTTCAGCGCTACCTGATTTAATTGTTGAAGCTTCCCATCGTTGGGGTTTAACGGATATTCAACCTGTTCCCAATCTTTCCTACAATTTTGTAGCAATTGCGCAGTTGAGTTCGGAGTCCAACGTCTCCAGACGTTGGTTCCAAAGTCAGGCCCCATTCGGGGATGATAAGACTTTGCAGTCCACTTCGGTGATAT
>JBAVJG010000437.1:0-6594 GCA_049687655.1 Anaerolineales bacterium
CTTACACAGCTAAATGAGAGAACACCGAAAATAAGGGGGGCGTGCGCAGCACGCGCCCCCCTTATTTTCGGTAACCTATTGCGAACTGCGTAAGTCCTATTTGAAATACCCCGTAATGGCCTTCCAGATGGGGCAACGGTCGTACACGCCGGTGAACAGGATCAACAATCCAAGCGGGAGCAGCCACCAGGTCGAGCTTTGAAGCGCGAAAAGTGCCGTAGCGGTGCCAACACCCAGGCGCAGCAGGCGGTCGATAGGAGAGATGGGAATCTGAAGAGTCCCTCCGTTTGCCAGCGCTTCGAACATCTGGCGGTAAACGTCTTCGCGTTGTGCGCCTGTGTATCTGCCTGCAACTTCACCGTTCTGGATGAGCAGGACAGTTGGGATGCCGTAAACTTTTAGCTCCTGCAGGAGTTCCTGGCTCTGATCGGAATTGATCGGCCAGAATTCCACATCTTCGTGATATTCCCTGGCCAGTTTTTCAAGTACGGGTTTGGTCATGCGGCAGGGTGCGCACCAGGGCGCCCAGAAATCTACTACGGTTGGTTTACCGGAAGCTTTCGCTTTTTCCAGGAATTGTGATTGGTTCATAAACTTTAGATGCACATCCGGTTGAAATGATGCAAAAAACCCCCTTCGAGTTGAAGGGGGTGAGCAGTACCTCGCGCAGGTTACATCCCGGCCATATAGGCCAGGCCTACCGTTCCGGGCCCGGCGTGAGTGCCTACCACCGGGCTGACGGTGGTCAGAATGCTTTCTGTGGCGTTTAATTCTTTGGTAGCTTTATCGAGCAATGCCTTGGCCTCTCCTTCAGCTGAGGCGTGCAGCGTTGCCAGCCGAATGGGCGTTTTTCCCTGCGTCTGCTCTATGACCAATTCAAGTACGCGCTCGAGCGCCTTGCTCTTTGTACGGATGCGTTCGACGGCTTCCACGCGACCATCCTGAACAGCCAGCACAGGTTTCATGTTCAAGGCGGTACCCAGGAAGCGTTGTGCGCCGCCGATGCGACCGCCGCGGTGCAGGAATTCAAGCGTATCCACAGCAAAGTAGACTCCGGTGTGCTCGCGGGCTTTTTCAGCGAGAGCAACCGCCTCCTCCAGGCTGGCCCCATCTTCGACCGCGCGCGCAACGGCCAGCACCTGAAAGCCCATCGCCATGGCTGTTGAATTGGAATCCACGAAGGTCACCTTTTCGCCTGCGCTGCCCATCATGTCTATTGCCTGAATAGCTGATTGGATGGTACCGGAAAGCTTGGCGGAAAGAAAAATTCCCAAAATCACATTGTCTTTCTCGATCAAACTTTCAAAAGTGGACTTCATTGTTGAAGGTGACACCTGCGAAGTGGTGGGCATGACCTTGGACGTTTTAAGCCGGGCGTAGAACTCGTCCGGTTGGATATCAACGCCATCCTGATAAGTTACTTCCCCCCAAATTAACACTTGTGGTGTTACCGTAAGATTGTATTGTTTTACCAGGTCGGACGGTATATAAGCAGTGCTATCAGTTACGATTGCAATTTTGGACATGGTCTCCTCCCGGAAATTGTTTTGCACGGATTTTTGACGTCTGTAATAACCCCAAACCTGCAATAGAGTTTCAGAGATGGTTCTTTGGGAATTTCCCCCGTTCGCTGCGCGAAGACGCAGTGGTAGATACCCAAATCTTGACTTTTTTACGGAGAATCCTAGAGAGCCTCAGAGATTGCTAAATAATGCGCATGGTATAATGATTCAGGTAAGGAAAATGCATTGAGGAGCCCGCATTGGCTTTTAATCCCCTAAACTGGCTTTTAGGCCTGTTTTCTCTGGACATTGCCATTGATCTAGGTACCGCAAACACCCTTGTCAATGTTCGTGGCAAGGGTATTGTGATTAATGAACCCTCCTGGGTGACAATGGATAAACGACTTCGACAACCGTTGGCTATTGGTTTGGAAGCAAAAGAAATGGTCGGGCGTACCCCCAGCAATGTAATGGTGGTGCGTCCACTTCGTGATGGTGTTATTTCAGAGTTTGAAGTTACACAGATTATGCTTGAATATTTTATCGGTAAGGTGCATGAGCAAAGCGTTGTTCCTTTGCCACGTCCGCGTGTTGTCATCGGTATTCCCACGGGTGTAACCGAGGTTGAAAAACGCGCTGTTTATGACGCAACTATGGCAGCCGGCGCACGTCAGGCTTTTTTATTGGAAGAGCCGATCGCGGCTGCTTTGGGCGCGGGCTTACCGATTGGCGAGATCAAGGGTAGTATGGTGGTCGACATTGGCGGTGGTACGACAGAGGTTGCTGTCATGTCCATGAGCGGTGTCGTGGCTTCACGCTCTCTACGTGTCGCCGGTGATGAAATGAATGAGGATATCGTTCAGTATTTGCGCAATAAATACAACCTGCTAATAGGAGAAGGTGTGGCGGAACAAGTCAAGTGGGGAATTGGCTCCGCTTTTCCATTACCGACTGAAAAGACGATGGAGGTGCGTGGCCGCAACCTGGTAACGGGCCTGCCTGAATCGATTGAGGTATCCTCTGTCGAAATGCGCGAAGCCCTTTCCGGTTCGGTTCGGGTTATTGTGGATACAATCCGGGATGCGTTGGATGAGATCCCTCCGGAGATCGTTGCTGATCTGATGGATATCGGTATCTGCCTGGCTGGTGGCGGTGCACTCTTGCAGGGGCTGGCAGATCGTCTGTCAGATGAATTGAAATTGCGTGTCTGGGTTGCTGAGGATCCCCTATCCTGTGTAGCCCGCGGCGCTGGAATGATCTTTGATGATTTTGACAGATTCAGTCGCTTGTTGGTTGGCCTGGAACGCGGAAGCACGCGGCATAGCGTGTGACCTTATTGGAACTTTGATAAATTCCAGTCGCTTTATTTAAAATGAGAAATTTTTTCGGTCGTTCTCTTCAAACGACAATTGTCTTTTTGATCGTTGGAGGAATACTCGTTTTAGCATTTGGGGGATATTTAGGCAATGCTTCGCGTGGATTGGGAAGTTCATTAGTTGGTGTTCAAACCTGGTTTGCTACCAGGTTTGCAGCAATTCAAGATTTTCTGGCTGCGCCCCGCGATATTGCTGCCTTACGCCAGAGAAATGCAGAGCTGGAGTCTGAAGTGTCGCGCTTGCAAGGTCAGGTGATTGAATTGCAGCAGCGGGTGGATGAGACAGAAATTTTAGCAGCCCTGGTAGATTTTTCCCGCGCCAACCCTGAGAGCACTTACAAGGGCGCCGCTGTTGTCGGCCGGGATCCGAGTCCTTTTCTCCACTATGTAATAATCAACCGTGGCTCGAACGATGGCATCTTGCGCGGGATGCCGGTTGTTACCAACCAGGGGTTGATCGGTCGGGTTGATGCGGTTATTGCTGGCGCTGCTCGCGTACAACTGGTGACCGATCCGGCCTCTGCAATCAATGTTCGCTTACAGAATGCCGATACCGAGGCGGTTCTCATCGGCTCGGTAACAGGTGACTTATCATTGGACATGATTTCCCAGGATGTCACTGTGGAACCGGGTGAAGTTGTGCTTACATCCGGTCTGGGCGGCGGCTATCCACCTGATTTGATTGTGGGGCAGGTGTTGAACGTCCGTAAGCGGGACTTTGAACTTTTTCAGCAGGCAACAATTCAGCCTTCAGTGGACTTTGCTCGACTTGAGATTGTATTGGTCATAACAAATTTCCGACCGGTTGACATATTGCCCCTGGAGCCTGTTTCCCCTCCCTAAAAATGTTTCGAAATCTGATCGCGTTTCCGTTGCTTGCACTCGTGGTTATTGTGCAATCAGCGATTATCAGCCAAATGTCACTTCTGGCAGGCTATGCTGATTTGATGCTGGTAATTTTGGCGGCCCTGGCATTGAAAGCGGAAGCTTCTTCAGCCTGGTTATGGGCGATTTTGGGTGGAATTATGGTATCTTTTGTGTCAGGCATGCCTTGGCCGGTGACAGTGGCCGGTTACCTGTTCGTTGTACTGCTCGCACAAGTATTGAGACAACGGGTCTGGCAGGCGCCTTTACTTGCAATGTTTAGTGTAATATTTTTAGGAACCTTATCGATGAACCTTTTAACCTTACTTGTATTGATTTTGCTTGGCACCCCTCTACCTTTTGGTGATTCGCTTGGCTTAATCGTTTTGCCCAGTGTCTTGCTCAATCTGTTATTCTCTATCCCTGTATATGCGGTCGTGCGTGATCTGGCACAGTGGGTGAGCCCTGCGCAGGAGGTCGAATGAGCGCCACAACCTCCCCGAGAACTCAGACTCAACCATGGCGATTGTGGGTGATATACGGCGTAGTAGCGCTTGTTTTGGGTTCATTATTGTATCGTTTGGTGACCTTGCAGGTCATTCAAGGAACTGACTGGCTGGATCAGGCGGTCGAAAACTACACGGCTACTGAATTTCTAGCCCCCCCACGCGGGATTATCTATGACCGCAATGGCTATATATTGGCCGGAAACATTGCCGCCTATGATGTTGTCATCACTCCAGCCAATTTGCCAGACTCGGAGGCGGATATCCAAAATATTTATCGTGAATTATCTACGATGATCGATGTGCCTGCTACGCAGGGCACGCTCGAAGAGGCAAAACTGGTTGCAGAGTGTGTACCGGGTCCGGGCATTGCGCAGATAGTAGCGTTGGGCGAATCGCTGGCA
The DNA here is from genome assembly GCA_049687655.1 of Anaerolineales bacterium. Taxonomy (GTDB): domain Bacteria; phylum Chloroflexota; class Anaerolineae; order Anaerolineales; family Villigracilaceae; genus JAABUE01. The sequence goes on from JBAVJG010000437.1 coordinate 4,652, forward strand.
CCTTATGTACCAGTTAAAGTCGCATGTGATGTAGACGAAGAGATCGCGCGTATGGTCCGCGAGAAGGCGGTCGATTGGCCCGGAGTTTCTGTCCAAATCGATCCGATACGGGACTATCCAACCGGTTCGTTGACGGCAAACGTGGTCGGTTTCCTGGGACCAATTCCGGCGGCTTTGGAAGAAGATTATCGGGATCGAGGGTTTGTCCCCAACCGTGACAAGATTGGATATGCGGGTGTTGAAGCCGCTCTGGACGAAATCCTGACAGGCACGCCGGGAGAGCGCACCATTCAGGAGGATGTTGCGGGAGCGGAGCTTCGCAACCTGGAACCTCCGCTTGCTCCCGTTCCAGGAAACAATCTGAAGCTGACGATTGACACGCGCTTACAGTCCGCTGCCGAAGCAGTTCTATTGACCGAAATTAAATCCTGGAATGATTACTACGGTCGTATCCGCATTTCCAGCGGGGTCATCATTGCCATGAACCCGAAGACCGGTGAAATTCTTGCGATGGTCACTTACCCAACGTACGAAAACAATCGTATGTCACGCTTTATCCCGGCATCATACTATGAACAATTGAGTCAAGATCCGCGCCGGCCTTTGCTCAACAATGCGATACAGGCTGAGTTTCCCCCGGGATCTGTATTTAAAATATCGACAGCTACAGGCGCCATCAACGAAGGCGTCGTAAGGTTAGGCCAGGAAATCTTTGCTCCGGGACAATTGGAACTGTGCGAAAAGTTTTCTCCCAATGATCCCTGCACTGCCAACAACACCCGCCCGTTCGTGGACTGGATCTACGATACCAACCCGGATGGATTTGGAGTTGTTGACTTCTATCGCTGTATTGCATTTTCCAGTAATGTCTGTTTTTATAAATTGGGTGGTGGTTATGAAGATGAAATTGAGGAAGGGCTGGGAATCTTTCGCCTGGGTGAATACGCTCGGGCTATTGGTTATGGTCGACCGTCTGGGATTGAGCTGATCGGTGAACAGGATGGACTGATCCCGTCACCGCAATGGAAGCGCATCAACCAGGGGGAGAACTGGTCTACCGGCGATACGTACATCGCCTCCGTGGGGCAGGGATACGTGCTCGGTACGCCGCTCCAGGTCTTGATGTCGGGTGCGACGATTGCCAATGACGGCAAGCTTATGCAGCCCACTATTGTCCGTGAAGCCACCGACAGCGAGGGGAAAGTGATTGAACGCTGGTTCAATCCGGAAGATTTTTCCATCACAGAGCGGCCGGCTCCGGGTAGCCATCAAATATCCCCGTTCATTCCGAATATCAAATGGGATAACACAGTTGATCCTATGATCAAAGGGTATAGTTGTGAAGAAGGATATTGTTCTGAAACTGGTGAAACCAAAATCATCCAGCCTTCCAGCATACAGGCTGTACAAACAGGGATGCGCATGGCTGTCACCGATCCGCGAGGAACACTAAATCGGATTTTTTCCGGGTTTCCAATTGCCGTAGCCGGTAAAACAGGCACAGCGGAATATTGTGATGATGTGGCATTAAAAGCCCAACGCTGTCAATTTGGTCAATGGCCTACACACTCGTGGACACTGGCCTATGCGCCTTTCGATGACCCCGAGATAATCATCATGGCCTTTGCCTATAATGGAGGTGAAGGTGCCAGTGTAGCAGGACCGATGGTATTTCGTGTGATGGAAGCGTATTTTGAAATCAAGTCGATTGATATCGCACAAAGTGAGGGCGGATAGCTCGCTGATTTTCAATAATATAGGACTTACGCACATTGCAAAAAGATACCGAAAATAAGGGGGGGCGTGCTGCGCATGCCCCCCCTTATTTTCGGGCTTCCTCCGTATTTTTGCGTAAGACCTGTAATACTTCATGCTATAATTTGACAATCTATTCAAATGGAACAGGAGTTACGCAGTTGAATGTGAGAGGATCGGAAATAGGG
>JBAVJG010000438.1:0-2026 GCA_049687655.1 Anaerolineales bacterium
TCGAGAAGGATAAATAGGTATTCATCGTCACTCCTTATTTGAGAATAGATAGGATTTTCTCAACGGTAGTAAATCCCAAACTTTCCAGACGGACAACCGCCCTGACCAGGCCGTCCAGTGCGTCGAAAAAGGACTGCAAGGCACGTACGCGTTCCAGAAGGAATTTTCGTTCCGCTTCATCTTCGACACCCACGCCTGCCTCCAGTTTCTCCAGAGCCTCCCGCACTGATTGGACTGCGCTGTCGAACTCGCTGTTCTGGCGTTCCTTAAGAATAGCGCGAATGGACTTGTAGAAATCGGTTTCGGCTTCGTAGTAATCTTTGCGGTCGCCTAACTTGGTAGATGGGCGTACCAGCCCCATACGTGCCAGTGCACGTACGTTGGTGCTGATCGCGCCTTTGGTCAGCCCTGTCTGCTCGACCAGTTCATCCAATGACAAGGCGTCGGGGGAGAGATACAGCACGGCAAAGATGGCTCCCATGCCTTTCGGGAAGCCCCAGAACTTACTGATCTGGCTCAAGCCTTCGGTGAAATCCTGTCGGAGTTGGGAAAGTTGTTCGCTCATTGTTTCCTTATGTTTAGAACGTTTAGTAATTACTAAACAAATTATACGTTAAGAGGATGCAAATGTCAAGAGGGAAGTCTGATAGGTTATATTTTCAACCGATACCTGTTGGAATATCATGTATACTTTCTCTGTAAACTTATCTTTTCGCGAACTGCGTAAGTTCTATTTATTTGATGGTCTCTCCACTTTCGGGTGGTAACAGCACACGCCAGCAATTCGTTCGGGAAAGAGACAATGGATGATCGCTGATGAATGATGAACAGAGTATGTATTCGACCTGGGTGACGGTCGATTTGGACGCGATTAATAACAACGTTCGTTTTATTTTGAAACGATCCAAGGTCCAGGTTATGGCAATTGTGAAAGCAAATGCCTATGGACATGGCGCAGTTCCGGTCGCGCAGGCCGCGCTGAAGGCCGGTGCAACCTGGTGCGGGATTGCCAGGGTAAGTGAAGCTCTGGAACTGCGCCAGGCTGGTTTGGATTGTCCGATCTTGATTTTGGGATACACACCGAGAGCTTGCTATGCAGAGATGATTAAAAATCAAGTGTCCATGACCGTTTGGGATATCGAACAGATTAAGCTTATCTCAACTGTCGCCTCACAAATAAATCGGAAAGCAACGCTGCACTTGAAAGTTGATACCGGTATGGGCCGCCTGGGTGTGGATCCCGATGCGGCTATTGGTTTGTTGAGGGAAATTGCAGGATTTTCAAACGTCCAAGTTGAAGGGTTGTTTACCCATTTCGCTCGTGCGGATGAGGCAGTTCTAAAGCCTACAGATGTTCAGGAAAAGCTTTTCCAGGGATTGGTAGAGAAATTAAAAGCTGAAAACATCCATATCCCCTTAATTCATGCTGCAAATTCTGCTGCCAGTCTGACACACCCCAGCGTGCATTTCAATTGTGTGCGCTTTGGGATTGCCATGTATGGCCTGCATCCTTCAACTGATTGTCCACTTCCAATGGATTTCAAACCGGCGCTAAAATGGAAATCTGTGTTAAGCCAGGTCAAGATTTTGCCTTCCGGTCGAGGCATCAGCTACGGGCATGACTATGTCACAACACGGGAAGAGCGAATAGGCATTGTGCCTGTCGGTTATGCGGACGGATTTCGACGGGTTCCGGGTAACTATGTTCTGGTCGGAGGTCACAAGGTTCCAGTTGTAGGGCGAGTCACAATGGATCAGATCATGGTGCAGCTTGACGCAGTCGCTGATGCGGTAGTGGGGGATGAAGTTGTGCTGATCGGTGCGCAAGGCCGGGTTAGCATTACAGCAGAGGAGATCGCCAGTCGATGGGGGACGATCAATTATGAGGTCACCAGCGGGATCGCGCACCGTGTCCCGCGCATTTACTGACTACAAGTAAAAAAAATATCACCCTAGTGCCGCAACAACCTTAAGCTGTAGAGTATCCTGCTGATTTTTGAAGTACAAAATCAATTCTAACCCTACA
>JBAVJG010000439.1:0-17984 GCA_049687655.1 Anaerolineales bacterium
TTACTGGAGAAAATATCGTCAGGCGAACTGAAAGTCTTGCCTGTGATAAAATCTGTTTAGACATTTAAATAGCCTCTCGACTGCGCGGCGCTCGGGGCGATACTCTCAATTCAGAAAAGGAGATTGACCGCATGAAACACTTCCTCGACGTGTCCGACTATTCCCCCGCTGAAATTCAGGACATTCTGGACCTCGCCATCCGGCTCAAGAAAGAGTATTTTGCCGGTGGCAATCCGCCGCTTTTTAAGGGCAAAGTGCTGGGTATGATCTTCCAGAAGCCCAGCCTGCGAACACGCGTTTCATTCGATATGGCCATGCGTCATATGGGCGGAGACGCGCTTTATCTTTCCCCTAACGAGATCGGACTTGGCAAACGCGAATCGATTGCGGATGTCTCACGGGTCATGTCTGGGTATGTGCAGGCTGTTATGGCGCGTGTTTTCGATCACGCACATGTGGTGGAACTGGCGAAATGGTCCTCGGTACCGGTCGTCAACGGTCTGAGCGATTTCAGCCATCCCTGCCAAGCCATGGCCGATGCCCAGACCATCATCGAAAAATTTGGAACGATGAAGGGCACAAATGTCACTTATGTTGGTGATGGCAATAATGTAGCTGTTTCTCTGATGCACATCGTGGTCATGCTAGGTGGCAATTTCACGATTGCCAATCCCGAAGGCTACGACATGCCTGATGTAGCTAAAGAAACTGGTGCGAGACTGGCTGCTAAATCAGGCGCGCAGATCACTTACCTGAACGACCCGCACGAAGCGGTCAAAGGCGCGCAGGTTATCTACACCGACACATGGACCAGCATGGGACAGGAAGAGGAGACTGTCAAAAGGGAGAAAGTCTTTCCACCTTATCAGGTCAATGCCCAGCTTGTTAGCGAGGCTGACAAGGATGTGATTGTCATGCATTGCCTGCCTGCCCATCGTAACCATGAATTGACCGACGAAGTGGCCGATGGTCCGCACTCGGTCATCTTTCCGCAGGCGCACAATCGCTTGCATGCCCAGAAGGCTATTCTGGCAAGATTGTTGGAAGTCGCTTAACCCCCACCAGGTCATCGGCCACCCACTCCCAAATTTCCGCGAACTTCAGCGAGGGTTTGGAAGTGGGACGGGGTGGTGGCCGCCTCTCGACTGCGTAGCGCTCGGGGCAACAGTTCAGAAGAGGTAAAAAATGAAAACGCAGGATTATATTCAACTCGAGGAACGGTACGGCGCGCACAATTATCATCCCCTTGACGTTGTGATTGACAAAGCCGAGGGGGTTTGGGTTTATGATGTGGATGGCAAAAAATACCTGGATTGTCTGAGCGCTTATTCGGCAGTCAACCAGGGACACGTGCATCCGAAAATTCTTGAGGCACTGATCGAACAATCCAAGAAAGTAACATTGACATCGCGCGCTTTCCGCAATGATCAATTGCCGCTCCTGTATAAGGAACTTTCAGAGATGACCGGTTATGAAATGTCCCTGCCGATGAACTCGGGTGCGGAAGCTGTGGAAACAGGGATCAAACTGGCGCGAAAGTGGGCCTATCAAGTCAAGGGTGTGCCCCGCCACCAAGCGGAGATTATCGTATGCAAGGGTAACTTCCATGGGCGCACAACGACTGTTATTTCATTTTCTACGGAACCGCTTTATAGGGAAGACTTCGGTCCGTTCGCACCCGGATTTGTTACTGTTCCTTATGGAGACTCAGCGGCGATTGAGATAGCCATCACAGAGAACACCGCCGCAGTCATGCTGGAGCCGATCCAGGGCGAAGCGGGTGTGATCGTACCCCCCGAGGGCTATCTCAAGCGGGTCGCAGAGATTTGCAAAAAGGAGAACGTACTCCTCATTGCAGATGAGATTCAGACTGGCCTGGGGCGGACCGGTAAACTATTCGCCTGTGACCACGAAGGCGTCCGGCCGGACATCATGGTGATCGGTAAGGCGCTTTCGGGCGGCTTTTATCCCGTTTCCGCGGCGCTGGCCGATGAGTCCATCATGGGTTTGCTTACGCCAGGGGAGCATGGATCTACTTTTGGCGGGAATCCGCTCGGAGCCGCGGTGGCACGCGCCTCGTTGAGGGTGATTCGTGAGGAGAAGCTGCCGGAGCGGGCAGAACTGCTCGGCACGTACTTTATGGAGCAACTGGCAGAGATTCCCAGTCCACATGTGAAGGAAGTGCGTGGAAAGGGTCTGTTGATCGGTGTGGAATTGAAACGGGAAGCGCGGGGAGCCCGACGCTTTTGCGAAGCCTTGCAGGAGCGTGGAATTTTGGCGAAAGAAACGCATGAGCATGTCATCCGTTTCGCGCCACCCCTGGTAATCGATAAGGAAACTATCGATTGGACCTTACCGCACATCCGTGAAGTGTTGAACATGCCGTAAAATATTTACATCCGAAGTTTGATGCTTCGGATGTTTTTGAGGAGGACGATAATGAACATTGGAATTCCGGTAGAGCAACGCCCTTTTGAGTTTCGCGTAGGGCTTCCTCCTGCGGGAGTAGAGATCTTAAAGCATTACGGACATACGATATTCGTAGAGCACGATGCTGGTGTTGGGGCAGGCTTTTCGGACGAAGAATTTGAGCGCGCGGGGGCGCGAATCGTCTATTCACCTGAGGAGGTGTTCGGGAGGGCGGATTTGTTGCTGAAGATCGCACGTCCGCTGAAAGAAGAGATCGAATGGCTGCCACCCGGTTCGATGATTGCGGGACTGCTGCATCTGGCTTCAGCCCGGCAGGATAAAGTTGACCTGATGCTGAAGAACAAAATTACTGCTATTGCATACGAGCAGATTGAGGAAGCGGACGGCACAACTCCCGTCAAAAAGCCGCTGGCGGAAATCGGCGGCCGTATGACCGCCCAGATTGCGGCTCACTATATGCAAAACTATAAAGGCGGCAAGGGAATATTGCTCAGTGGCGTCACAGGCGTGCCGCCTGCAGAGATTGTGATCATTGGCGCCGGTGTCGCAGGCACAGCTGCATCGCGCACTTTTCTGGGTTTGGGGGCACACGTGACAGTCCTTGATATGGACTTAAAGGCTTTGCAGCGCATTGACGAACGATTCCCGGAAGTTGTAACCCTGATTGCTACTCCGAGTAACATTGCGCGCACCTGCGCCTTTGCAGATGTAGTCGTCGGCGCTGTGCTGGTACCTGGCGAACGCTCGCCGATTGTTGTGACCCGTGTGATGGTGCAGAGCATGAAGCCGCGCTCAATGATTATCGATATGAGCATCGACCAGGGCGGCTGTGTTGAAACCTCACGGCCAACAACGCATGAGCATTGCACCTACATCGAGGAAAATATCATTCACTATTGCGTGCCGAACATTCCGGCAGCAGTTGCGCGTACAGCCACGCACGCTTTTGTAAACGCGGCCATGTATTACATTCTGGATCTGGCCAATAAAGATTTCGAAACCGCAATCCGTGAGACTCCGGCCCTTGAGAAAGCGATCAGCACACATGACGGGAAGATGATGCATATGCACAGACTGAATGGGCCTGTAGGAATTAACGATGGACTGGACTAGCACCTACAAATCGCGGGTGGTCACCCCCCAGGAGGCCGTCCGGGCGATCCAGTCGGGGAACCGCATCTTCCTGACCGGGAATGTGTCCGTCCCGCAGAAGGTTTTGGCCGCGCTGGTAGAGTATGCTCCGCAACTCGAAAACGTGGAAATTTGCCAGGCGCTGACGATTGGTTCGGCTGATTATGTTAGCCCAGCTATGGAGGGGCATCTACGGGTGAACTCCATTTTCATCAGTGCCAACATCCGTAAAGCGGTGCACGAAGGACGGGCAGACTTCACCCCGGTGATGCTCTCAGAATTCCCATTGCTCTTCAAACGTGGTTTGCTGCCTCTTGATGTGGCCATAATTCACGTTTCCCCACCAGATGAACATGGCTTTTGCAGCCTGGGCGTGGAAGTCGGTTTGACCAAGACACCGGCAGAGTCAGCCAAGATCATCATTGCTGAAGTCAATGAGCAGATGCCACGTACCTTGGGAGATTCCTTTATTCATGTCAGCCGCTTGAATTACATCGTTCCGGTTGATTACCCAATCTCTGAACTCTCGATGGGCGATGGTGAATCGTCTGAAATTGTGGAAAAGATCGCTGGCTATATCGCCGAGTTGATCCCGGATGGCGCTACCATGCAGTTGGGGATCGGTGCTATTCCAGATGCTGTACTCAAATTCCTGTTCGATAAAAAAGACCTTGGTATCCACACCGAATTATTCTCCGACGGTGTCATCGACCTGGTTGATGCAGGCGTGCTGACCAACGCACAGAAGACATTACACCCTGGCAAGATCGTGGCCGGATTCATGTTGGGGACCAAACGACTCTATGATTGGGCGGATGATAACCCATTGATCGAACTGCACCGCACGGAATATGTCAACGATCCATTCGTGATTGCGCAGAACGAACGTATGGTGGCCATCAACTCGGCCATCGAAGTGGATCTGACCGGTCAGGTATGTGCTGATAGCATAGGTCCTAAACTCTACTCAGGCGTCGGTGGGCAGTTGGACTTTGTCTATGGCGCCTCCCGGTCTAAGGGTGGCGTTCCTATTATCGCGTTGCCCAGTACAAACACGATGCGAGATGGAACCATCCTGAGTAAAATCGCACCCTTGCTCAAGCATGGAGCCGGAGTCGTTACAACCCGCAACCATGTGCGTTACATTGTCACTGAATACGGGGTTGCAGATTTGTATGGGAAGACCATTCGTGATCGAGCTACCCAGTTGATTGGCATTGCCCATCCTGACTTCAGAGAGGATCTGAAGAAACAAGCGCAAGATCTGCATTACATCTAACGCAACTCCCCACGCAAGTGGGGAGTTTTTGCAAGCCGATATGCATCTCTTCTCTGATAGAATCATTTTGTAAATAAATCTTACATAACGAGAGTATTTATGAGCCGCAAAGCAAAAATAATTGCCACTCTTGGCCCGGCTTGTGATGACGAGGCATTGTTAGAACGCCTGATCAAAGCCGGTGTCAATGTTGCTCGCCTTAACTTCTCGCATGGCACTCATGAACAACATGCAGTGCGGATTGCCGCGATACGGTCAATAGCAGAGCGTATGGATATTTCTATCGGGATTCTTCAGGATTTGCAGGGACCCAAAATCCGCACAGGAACCTTGCCCTCGCCGCTGCAATTGTATGAGGGCCAGCGTGTGACTCTTTACGCATCGGGCGATGAAGCACCAGACTCAGTCGGGCAGGTTATCCCGGTGGATTTCCGTGAACTTTTCGAATCAGTCCAGACCGGGGAAAGGCTCTTGCTCGATGACGGTCGTCTAACCCTGGAGGTGGATTCTGTCAGCGATTGTGTTTTGCAAGCGCATGTCATTGTTGGTGGGCTATTAACCTCCCATAAGGGAATCAATTTACCGGGCGTTCAGTTGCGCGTTTCCGGATATACACCCAAAGATGAAGCTGATCTGGAATTTGGTATTGCGCATGGAGTGGACGCGGTCGCAGTTTCGTTTGTCCGCACCTCTGAAGACGTCACAAGGGTACGCGAGGCTATGGAGCGTTTTTCGAAAGGGATACCCGCGCCCATGTTGATTGCAAAACTCGAAAGACCTGAAGCGATTGAAAATCTGGATGCTATTTTGGATGTTGTGGATGGTGTTATGGTGGCGCGGGGTGACTTGGGGGTTGAACTGCCCCCGGAACAGGTACCGGTTCTGCAGAAGCTGATCATCCACAAAGCCAGCGCTTGCGGAAAATTAGTTATCACGGCCACACAAATGCTCGAATCAATGATCCAAAACCCATTACCAACGCGCGCCGAAACCTCCGATGTCGCCAATGCCATTTTTGATGGGACGGATGCGGTCATGCTGTCGGCAGAAACAGCTTCCGGGCAGTATCCGCTTGAAACGGTGGAGATGATGGCGCGTGTCATTTCGGAGGCTGAGACACATTTCCCAGAATGGGGCACGCTACTCGAACCCGTTGGCGGATTGGGCGAAAGCGATGCGGCTTCCATGGCGCGAGCCGCACATGAACTTGCCAACGATCGCGATGTGACAGCGGTAGCTGTTTTCACATCACGGGGTAGCACCGCCTGGTTGGTTTCGAAGATCCGACCTGCCAAACGTATACTGGCATTTACGCCCGACCTGCAAACATATCGAAAGCTAGCATTTCTTTGGGGTGTGTATCCGCAAATGGTTCCATTTGTCGACACGTTGGAAGAGATGATCGGACACGTGGATGCCGCTCTAATGGAGACCGGTGTACAACCGGGAGATCAGGTTGTCCTGGTTTGTGGCTTCCCGGTTGGTTCCAGGCGTCCGCCGAATATGGCCTTGTTGCATACCGTAGGGGAAGTTGATTCTGAAAAAGGAACTATCCAAAAGTCAACATAAAGTCTGAACTTGGACCCGTTCGGGCTTAGCTCTTGAACAGATTTCGTTTGGTACAAGGCTGACTTACGAATCTCCACAGCAATTTCCACCTGGATGAGTAGGCCAGAATAGCTCCATTCCTTTGGTTGGCGAGAATCCTATCAGCCAGCCAGGGTGTCACGTTTTCTACAGTATCGGCAATGATATTGAATATCTTCTTGGCGCGTTCCCACTCATCAGGTCGGTCATCATAACGATCCAAGATCATATCGGTGATAACCATCCCGGGACTTAATGCTCCAACAATCACAGGCGAGTTCCTGGCCTCGATTGCCAGGCTTTCTGTGAAGTAGTGAATGGCATATTTACTCGTGCCATATAGGGTCAGCCCGGCATGTTTACGCCCGTCGCTGCCCATGCCTTCCATGTTATATATCCCACCGAAACCTTGCGCCAACATCCCTTTCATCGCCACTTGAGCGCCATAGACGCTTCCCAGCACATTTGTCATGATGGGAGTATGTGTATTGCCAGGAGGTAATTCCCAGACCAATCCCCTCTCTCCGCTAGTTCCAGCGTTGTTGATCCAGATGTCGATTTTTCCAAATTGCTCGACGGATCGATCCCATAGTGCCTGGACTTGTTCGGGGATAGTTACATCGCAGGCTTTTCCGATGACGCGTCCCGCCTCGTACCTGGACCTCAGGGCTGCCACCGCTTTCTCGACCGATTCTTCATCCCGTCCACTGACCGTGACCGAACACCCACGTGATAGAAACGCTTCGGCCAGCCCAAACCCGATTCCGCGCGTTGAGCCTGTGATGATGATGTATTTCATTGGCATTTGTCAACCTTTTGCATAAAAAATTGTTATTTCAAAATATGGTATGCGGTTTTATATCTTAATCCTGGAGTTGTTCCATTCGTAACGCTGAAATTTGATTCGCCAAGAGTCCGAGTACAAAGAAAATAACCCCTGTCACAATGGCTAACATCGCCCCTACGCTTACGCCTCGTCCAACGACAATTAAGATTGAAATTCCCCAAATCAATCCCAGTAAAATGCAAAAAATAGATATCGGTAAAAAGATCCGTAAGGGATTGAACAGAACTGCGATGTTTAATATTTCCAGAATTGTTTCTAATGCTGTGTATGTATTTATGGTACTTTTCCCTGCTATTCGATGTTGAACTCTGACATTGTGCTCAAGGACTAGGTTGCGTTGTTTTATAAATACTAGAGTGATTACATCACTAAAAGACATAGTGTCGGGACAGATTTTGATATATTTTTGGGCGAGCTCAGTACGATATAATTTAAACCCTGAATTCAAATCATTAATTGGAAGTGGCATTAGCAAACGTGCAAAGATACGGATAATTCGTTTACCCAATGTTCGATAAGCATTTGCATTCCCAACAGCAGTTCGTTTCCCTACGACTAAATCTGCTTGTTTTTTTATTGCAAGCTGATAGATCTTATCAATATCTTCTAGGTTGTGTTGTCCATCTGCGTCGATAGTTACAAGATAAGGTGTATTGGTGTTTCGAATGCCAGTTTTTATGGCTCCTCCATATCCTCGATTCACTTTATGATGGAATATCTTTACATTTGGATATATACCCATATTGTCAAGCAATTCACGGGAAGCATCCTGTGAACCATCGTCAATGAAAATTACTGTCCAACCTTTTACCAGACCAAAGTCAGTGATCTGCTTTGCTGTAGAGGGGAGAACTTGTTCTTCATTGTAGACGGGCACAATAATTGAAAGATCAGGTTTATCGATTTGCATTCAAGCTCCAAGGATAAAGAAATAGTTATGGAAACTAAGTGGCCACGGATTTCAATTGTAACCCCATCTCTTAATCAGGGGAATTTTATTGAAACAACCATCCAGTCTGTGCTATCTCAAAAGTATCCAAATTTAGAATACCTCATTATCGATGGCGGATCGACCGATGATACCCTCTCGATTTTGAACTCTTTTAATCGTCAAGTGAAATGGATTAGTGAGAAAGATAATGGGCAGACAGATGCCATTAATAAGGGGCTACGGCTTGTAACGGGTGAGATCGTTGCATATTTGAATGCTGACGATGTTTTACTTCCAGGTTCTTTAGTTGATGTTGCCAAGATCTTCATGGAACATCCCGAAGTGCAATGGCTGACAGGGAGATGCAAGATCATTGATGATAATGGTGTAGCTGTCCGAGGTGTGATTTCTCTTTACAAAAATCTCCTGTTATATTCATCAAGTTTTCGTATTTTGCTCGTTACAAATTATATCTCGCAGCCAGCAACATTTTGGTGCACTGAAGTTTTAAACCTATGTGGTTTGTTCGATTCAAAGTTTAATTATGTAATGGATTATGATTATTGGTTGCGGATTTGGAAAAAAGTGGATGCCCCTTATATTTACCATCAGGATTTAGCCGGGTTTAGGATTCAGCGTAATTCAAAGACAACATCCAGTGGACATTTGCAAGACTATGTTGATGAAGAAAGGCTGGTTGTCGAGCGGTATTCACCATCGAAAATTTGGAATCAGTTGCACAACTTTCACCGCATCCTTATGACCAACATATATCGCTTTATAAACCGTTAGTTTGGTTCAGGTTGTTGATTTCGATAAGAATGTACCTGCCAAATGAATGCGTATTGAAATTCAGCGGATATGTTGTAATCAGGTCTTTCACTTTCCCGAATCTATAGCTTTCCAACACAATATACCGAATGTTATATTTTTTAATAATTTCCATCCGCTCATCTGGTGATATCTCCCTAGAGAAAATTGCCTGTCTGTCTGACCATCGTGTTGATTTCTCTTCTTCCGAATAGAAATAAGGATAGGTAAGGTCTTCAGGACGATAAGATATTACTTTAGCTTTCCAGGAAAGGGCGGGAATAAAATCATTAAGTTCATCGGTCCCAACTACGTTCACCGGGCGTGGCGCACTCTTGTCAATTTGTTGACCAAGCAGAACTAACTCCTGATACCTTTGAGTAGAGTTTTGCAACCGGGTGATATTAGGCAATCCCTGTTTTCGCATTACCAGTAAAATCAATAAAGTAGATACAAGCCAAATAGATACTTCTATTAGAACTGTGAATTCAACCCGTAACTTTTTATGAATCCCTACTTTCCACGATTTAAGGTGATTCCCTAAAGTCGTACGTTCCCAAATGGCAAACAAAAGAATAATTGTACTAATCCCAAATGGATACAACCATGTAGTTCGCTCAAGCATCCATGCTGAAACAAAATAACCCAAAATCCATCCTGTAAAAGGAAACCCTGCCAGAACTGCGAGCAAAGTGGCTGCCAGGATGTATTGGTTGAGATAATTGTTTCTCACGCCTTTTACAGATACAACAGTAGTTAATATTGGGATAATAATCCATGACCAGGACAAAATTCGGGTAGATATTGGAAGACGATCTGCGTATGGAATATTCATTTCCAGGATATTTGGATTGAAACCATAAAATGGTGTGTTGCCCACTCTGTTAATTAAACTATCAATACCTTGTGATTGCTCTAGATTGTTAACATCGATTGGGATTGTTGGCTGGGCCTCATGCCTGATCAGATGGACCCCAATTTGAGGCACAAGAATAATCATTGCCAGAACAACCAGTGTAAGGTTCTTTTTGTAGTTATCCTGAGTGCTTCCGAAAATGAATGACGCACCAACGATAAATACAGCGAAAGCTGAAATTACAGGATGCAAGAAGGTCAAGCTTAACCCTGTTAAGAGGAAAATGCTGACAGAGCTGTTTGTTGATTTTTTTAATACCTGGAACGCACTGGAAATGAATACGGGCGTGAAAATGAAAGCTGCTGTTGCCTTATCTGTGCTAAATTGGTGAAAAAAAGGAGCCCCGGGGTGCAGGTAATCTGAAAGCAGCGCCATAAAGGTGATTTGAAGGGCAACTGAAATCATTGCAAATCGGTGTGAAAGACCCAATGTTCTGGCAAGATCATAGAAGCAGATTATAGATATAAGAGCAAGAAAAGGTTCATAATAACCACTGATAAGAATCAACCCTGCTATTTTGCCAATGTCTGTGAGAAATGCCTGACTGAAAGGGCTGCTAACTATCCAGAAACGGGTCGATTCGATCTCAGTAGAGTCAAAGTAAACATCGGAAAAATTTAAATTTGGCATATTTTGCCAGTTCGTTAGATGCGCGAGATATGCAAGATCATCGCTTGAAATAACTCGCTGAATGGTCATGAGTGTTGTAAGTACTGCGATGATTGCTATTGGCCAATATCTTAAACTGCGAACAATAGAAGATCTTGAGGGTAGAATTTTGTTTATAGCGTGATCTTTTGATAAAAAATTAATAATGATAAATAACAGCCCTAAACCCATATAGATATCGACTACAAATGAAAAAGGCAGATGAAAAATGCGACCGGTCGTCCCCAAGATTCCCATGAGCAAATGAGACAAAATGAATCCTAAAGATATGAAGCATAAATTTGTTGCATCATCTCGGCTAAGAATCAGAAATAAAAAAGCACCCGGTAATATGAAAATCCCCAGGGCGATCCCCACCTTTATCCACAGGTTGGTTTCAAACCAATCAGACCAGGGCGCAAACCATAAAAATAGCCACCCAAGTAGAATTGCCGAATTCCAGATTATCGACCTGTAAGAATGATTCACATCCTTGAGTGTGACTTTGTTTTTGAAGAGTTGCGCCATAGCAATGCCCGTGGGACTTGAAAACCAACAATGATTGAGATTTTCGACAAGGGTTATTCTTCCTCAATAAAGTGTTTCGCTCTTATTCGTTTGATTTCCCCCCTGCGTTTCTTCTCTTTCAGCCGTGCTTTTTGTGATGACTTTGTTGGTTTTGTTCTCTTGCGTTTTTTAGGCTTCTCAGCCGCCTTTTGTACCAGCGTGTAAAAACGTGTGAGCGCATCCTCCCGGTTTCTTTCCTGCGTGCGAAAACGTTTGGCTTCAATGACCAGGACGCCATCTTGTGTCATGCGCTTCCCGGCTATTTTTATCATTCGAGTTTTGACTTCCTCTGGCAGCGAAGCGGATTTTAGAACGTCAAATCGCAATTGCACGGCGGTAGCCACTTTGTTGACATTTTGTCCGCCGGGGCCATCTGCACGGATGAAGCTGATTCCAAGTTCGCTTTCATCGATTTTTATTCTTGGGTTACTTCCAACCATATACCCAGTATACTCGAATCAAAAGCCCCTCTCTAGAAATGGAGAGGGGCAGAGGTGGAGATTTTAACGGACTAAAACATCAGACTGTTTATGTGGTCAATGGTATCGGGAGCAGGCCGCAGGTCCTTGTCTTTGAGGCGGTTGAGGGGTTCATCCACCAAATTGTAAATCTCGGTCAAAGTTGGTTTACTGGGATCAACGTAGATCAATCCAGTGATCAGGCAGTTGCAACTGTTGGCCTCTTCCAACACACGCAGCGCATCGGCACGATTAGTGGGATCGTAATCGCGATCGAGCTTCTTGAGCACGATCTGGGAGCCGTCATGCAGTGTAACTTCCATATCTTCGCCTTCCTCGTATTCCACCATGATTTCCTGTGCAGGTGGCACATAGGAAAGTTCGTGCAGGGCCACTTCATGTTCGCGGCCCCAAGAATATGAATGAAAGGCGTCATCCTGGTTATTGAAGGTCACACATGGGCTAATAATGTCAATCAAGGCGATGCCTTTGTGACCAAGCCCGGCCTTGATCAATTCCTTAACCTGCTTGGGATCGCCTGCAAAGGAACGCGCCACAAATGTCGCGCCACCCACCAGGGCTTCCCAGGCAATATCGATCGGCATATAAGGATTGACGCCCTGGTGTTTCAAGCTCAGCCCTGCCTCGGCGGTGGCCGAGAACTGGCCTTTGGTCAGGCCGTAGACGCCGTTGTTCTCGATGATGTAGACCATGGGGGCATTACGCCGCATGGCATGTTTGAACTGTCCCATGCCGATGCTGGCAGAGTCGCCGTCACCGGAGAGCCCGAGGCCGCGCAGATGCGTGTCGCCAAACAGCGCCCCGGTCGCAACAGACGGCATACGTCCGTGCAGGCCGTTGAAACCAAACGAGCGGTTCAGGAAATAGGTTGGGCTCTTGCTCGAGCAACCGATGCCACTGAACTTGACAACGTCTTCAGGGAGAATATCGGCTTCATAGCACGCAGCAACGATCTGGTTGGAGATAGAGTTGTGTCCGCAACCCTGACATAGTGTGGTGGGGTTCCCACGGTAATCTGATTTTTCGAGACCGGCCAGGTTGACCTTTACATTTGCGCCGGCCATAGGGAGTGATTCAGCCATTAGTTTGCCTCCTTTATGAGGATGCTTTCTTTGACCCATTTGGCGGTTGCCGGCAGGCCATCATTGAAGGCCGCTGACGTTAACTTATGCGCCAGGTGGGGATATTCGACCAGTAAAAGTTGATACATTTGCCCGTCGCGATTCATTTCGACGACGAAGTTTTGCTCATGCGATTCGATGAATTTAGGTACATCATCCGTAAACGGGACTCCACGAATACGCATCGAATCTGACTTTACACCTGCTTCCGTTTCAAGTTGGTGGCGTGCCTCACGGATAGCGGGTTCTGTCGACCCGAATGCGATGATGCCGATATCTGTGCCGTCCTGCGTCTCGATGATGGGCTTGGGGATGAATTTGGCAGCGTTATTATATTTCTTCTTGATGCGGTCCATCATGCGAGCCCAGGTGGCAGCGTCTTCGGTGTAGCGGGCATCTTCAGTGTGTCCGGTGCCGCGCAGGAAATATGCGCTGGCAGGATGTTTGTTGCCCGGGATCGTGCGGTATGGAATACCGTCACCATCCACATCGCGGTAGCGGCCCCAGTCGCCTTTGAGCTTCTCCAGGTCTTCTTCCCAGAGTATCTTGCCGCGATCCATTGGTACGTCGGGATACTTAAAGGGCTCGGCCATCCACTGGTTCATTCCCAGTTCCAAATCGCTGAGCACGAACACGGGGGTTTGCATGTGCTCGGCAATGTCAAAGGCACGCCAGCCAAATTCGAAGCATTCGTTGACCGTCCCGGGCAACAGGATGACTTGCTCTGTGTCACCGTGTCCCATATAGTGTGTAAAGGTCAGGTCACCTTGCGATGTGCGGGTTGGCAAACCTGTACTTGGACCGACACGTTGGACATCCCAGATAACAACAGGGACCTCCGAGTAGTATGCCAGTCCGGCGAATTCGGTCATCAGACTCAAACCCGGGCCGGATGTAGACGTCATAGCGCGCATACCGGAAAAACCGGCGCCGATTGCCATACCAATAGCAGCTAGTTCATCCTCAGCCTGGACAACTGCGAACGTGTTTTTGCCATCATCGCGCTTGCGTAGTTGCGGTAAATAATCTATTAACGCTTCGGCCAGAGAGGATGCCGGTGTGATTGGATACCAGGCTGCAAATTGAACACCACCATAAATAGAACCTAATGCTGCGGCTGTATTGCCATCCGACATGATCAGGCCTTCAGTCTTGGCCATAGTCTCAACGAAATAGGGATCTTTCTTCTCTAGATTTTCTTTGGCCCAGTCAGCAGAGAATTGTACAACCGTGTAGTTTAAATCGACAGGTTTCTGTTTGCTCTTGAAGTGAAATTCAAGAGCCGCTTTGATTTTTTCAAGATCGATCCCAATCGTCTGTGCCAAGATGCCAACATAGACCATGTTAGCTACAAGATCTTTCAAATTTGAAGGCACATCTTTCTGTTCGTGCATGATCTCCTTGACGGGCATCGGGTAAACGAAAATATCATCGCGTGTGACATCTAACTTTATGCTATCGTCGTAGAAAAAAGCGCCACCGGGCAGCACATCCGCCAAATCCTGTGCAAATGATTGCGGGTTCATACATACCACAATCTCATGTTCTTCCCGGCGGGCTGTATACCCATCTTTGTTGACGCGGATGGTATACCAGGTTGGCAATCCCTGGATGTTGGACGGAAACAGATTCTTGCCAGAAACTGGGATGCCCATCTTGAACAGAGAGCGCAAAATGGTAGTGTTCGCGGTCTGGCTGCCCGATCCATTTACCGTACCAACGGTGATGGAAAAGTCATTCACTATTTTTTCGGACATAAACTCCTCGTAGTTTGTTTACACATATTTCAGGCGGCTATTTAGTTTCGGGCCGATGATAAAGCAGGTCTGTATGCTGGATTAAGGCCTGATAACCGGCTTCGTAGTCTTCGTTGCAAATTGCTTCAACCATCTGGGTGTGATATTCCCAGACCTCTTCCAGGTAGCTTAGGCCACCTGTAAATACATTCAATCCAACGGCTTCGTAAGCGTCCCAATAGGCCTCCAGCAGGCCTGTAACAAAAGGATTCTCCAACCGTTGAAAAAGCAGCATATGTAATTTTCTATGTTCTTCGTGTGGGATTTGAATGGAATTTCCATTTAGTTTTTCTTTTGCACGTTCCAGCAGGTCCTGCAACTCCTGCCTGTCATCTTCAGTAAGCAATTGAACCGCTTCAAACCAGTACGCACCTTCTATATGATTTCGCAATTCAGAATATTTTCGAAAATTCTCATTGTTCAGGATGAGAGCATATCTAAGACTCTGGCGTACAGCCGGTGTAAAAGAGTAGGGCAAACGTTTCGTTCCAGTTCGCGGCCTGACTTCTACCAACCCCAGCGCACGTGCTACTTCAAGTTGCTCACGTAAAGAAGCCATACTCACGCCCAGTTCGCGGCAGAGATCACTTAACGCCGGCAATCGCTGTCCATTGACACCCTCATAATGGGCAAGATAGCGTAAGAATTCAGAAAGTGAGTCAGATGCGGTTCGTTCGTGAAACATAGCGATACATATGATTAATCAGATTATTCGAATGAATGTAGTATAATCTTGCCTGCTAACTGAGTCAAGAGGTGAATGGGCGATTTTGATTGTGACTCTCAGAGTCTATTGGTCGGCTCGAAAACTCTATATGAGCCTATAAAAATCGGAACAGTGAACGATTCTCATTGAATTGGTTAGGGTATAATATTAACTTGATGGGCCTGTTCCTGAACTAACAGGTCCAAATCGAAACTCCTCGTATAAGGCTACATATGGTAACCATCCCTCTTTCAATTCCTGCTGATTTCTGGCAGACTCTTCAAGTCAGCAAAAATGACATAGAATTCTTGCATAACTATCTCTTCGAAAGTGAGACACCCATGACAGCCAGGGAACTGGTTGGGGTTTTGATCGAAGAGCGTATCCGCGTTGAACAAGCCGCCCAGGCTAAGAAGCGACTGTCAGACGGGAAGATATATCTTCCCAAAGAACGATATCAGGATGGTGATCGCCTCGTATTTCCTGCATTGGATTGGGCAAAGGGGGCTATTACTTCGGTGCGACCGGGTATGAACCCCCAGTATGGTGAGTTTGATGTAATGACGGTAGAGTTGGAAGATGGTCAAAGCCGGAGGTTTGCAGCCGGACTTGTGGATCACATTCTGAACGAGGAACCTGTTTCCGCTGCCGAAGAGGATGGCCTTGATCCCAAAGAGATTCAGTCAACCTTTGGAACTGAGCTGGAGAGCAAGCTGGAAACCGCCTTTGAGGACGATGACGGTTTGGTTCGCATTGCCGGGCGCTGGTTCCCGCGCGCATTACTGGTGGATGTAAACCAGGGACATCTCAACCTGGCCGAAGCGGTCCTGGATATGGCCGGTGGGGAACCGCTCCCAACGGCTGATTTGTTGAAGGATGTCGAATTGCCGGAGGGTGTCAATCCCAAGCTGGCTGCGTTTTCCCTGAATTTTGCTTTGCAAGAAGACGGTCGTTTTGACGAAGTTGGTCCTGCCGGCGAGGTTCTGTGGTGTCTGCAACGACTGGAACCGGAGAATGTCCGCGAGGTTCCGTTGTTCCTGCGCTACTATCCCATTGAACACGATCGCAGCTTGTTGACTGATGAAATACTGGCACTTGAGGCGCGGTTAGATGATGAACTCAGCGGGGCAGGCTCAGGGATCGAGAAAGACGCGGAAGAGGTTATTATCAGCTTGATCTTCCCGCATTGGCGTGCAGGTACCTTACCGATCACACCCCGTGTACAGTCCATGTTCCCAACCGCTTATGAATCTCCGCGAGTCCGGTTTACATTGGTAGACGGTCAGAGCGGAGATCGAATTCCCGCCTGGGTTGTCCGCAAGGATCGTTATGTAAGCGGCTTACGCGATTGGTATGAATCGCTTGAACTTATGCCGGGAAGCCTGGTGCAGATCCGTCGCAGTGAAGAGCCGGGCGAAGTGATCATCGAAGCCAAGACTCATCGCACGACAAAAGATTGGGTCAGGACAGTAATTGTCGGCGCAGATGGAGGTATCGTTTTTGCTCTGCTGAAGCAAACGGTAACGGCTGAATTCAATGAACGTATGGCTTTTGCGCTGCCGGGATACGATGCAGCTGATTCGCTATGGGATCCGGCTGCTCAGAAGAAGCGGCCATTCGACAGGCTGGTCGTTAACGTAATGCGGGAATTATCCAAACTTAACCCGCAGGGGCATGCGCATGCGCAGGAGTTGTATGCAGCTGTGAACTTTTTACGGCGTGTGCCTTTTGCTCCGCTAATGTCATTGCTTGAGAGTCGACCGAAAGAGTTTGTTCAAGTTGGCGACCTGCATTATCGTTTAGGTGAGGACCATCGGGAGGCTTAATGACTGAGGCTAAACCAACAACCACGGCTCCGGCCAGGCGTTTCAGCCTGATCAAGCCAACATTGCAGACACCCTTTCATATTGACTTTGACTGGTGGAAGAAAAACGAACGCGATTGGCATGTATATTTGCGCTCGTTGTTGTGCCTGGAACACCAAGAAATATTTGCGGAAGTGCAGGAAGGCGAGATGATCGACTGGGTTGACCCCAAAACTGCTGAGGTCAAACCTGTCGAAGGAATCCAGCATGCATTGATGTCGCATTGTGCTCGCCGCCCTGAATTTTTGACCGAGCAGACGGCTATGGTGGAGGCGGTATTTCGCCTGTTTTTGACGAACGAAAATGTGCCAATGAATGCTGAAGAGTTGGGTTCACTTCTGAACCGCTCGCCAAATACTATCTTACGCACTTTAAGCGGACCGCGGGTTTATAAGGGCTTGCGCCCTTTGCAGTAGAGTGATGAACAAAACCCAAGCTATGCTGGACTTTTTCGAACAACAAGTCATTAAGCTAATAGGCCTACTTATCTCTTAATTAGACTATTAGGAACTCTTGGAAAATTGTTAGACACTCTTGTCAAAGCGATAGAGACTTTTCACACTTTGCAAAATTGTAAGGTTCTATCCCAACAACAGGGGGATTTTTGTTTTTAGCCATACAGCGTATAATATATTTGTATGACAGAAGATTATTCACCATTAGCCCAAGATGTGCAAAAGAAATTTCAAGACTGGTTCGGAACTCCCGTTCCGACCGAACCACTGCTTCCTGCCGCGGCAGATCATTCAAGCCATAGAACACAAAGAAGACGCGCAGACAGCTCGAGTAGACTATCAGGATTGTTCATTTTTGGCTTTGAGGGAGCAGCTTTCATAGGAACAGGTGTTGGTTTCTTCATTATGTTTTTGAG
>JBAVJG010000440.1:0-2035 GCA_049687655.1 Anaerolineales bacterium
CCCCAGCAACTAGATCGGAGCCTTCGAAATATTTGACATATTTCGGTTTCTGTTCCGCGCCACTGCTACCATAGAAAAGCATGCTCATCGGGAAATAACTGACGAACGGCAGCATGATGCGCGCCACTCGTTTGAAGGCCGGGATGCCATAGATTGGGACCGGCACTCCCAGTGCTACCATCAAGTCACCCACCACGATTCTTTCCGAAACTTCGGCCACTGCTTCGGCCAACCCCTGACGGTCTGCCGCTACTGGGACAAATCCCTGCTTGAAATGCACTTCGCTCAACTGCGTTTTTGCCAGTTCAAAGACGCGACGTTCAAGGGTGTGTTTCAGGCCGCGACCATCACATAACGGGGTTTTGGTCACGCCTTCGACCAGCTTGAGCGCGGCATGTAGGGGATATTCGCGCTCATCCAACCGCAAATACAAATCCACGCCGCCGACGCCAAAGGCATCCACCTTTCCGTCCAGGTCGAGGTACATCTGGCGGGCTTTGGCGATGTCGCCATCCATGCCGAGGCGCTCGACCAGGATTTCCTGGCCACCTAGATTGATGGTGACACTTTTGTCGCGTTTCGAACTCCCCAGGCTGATGCTGACCGCTCGTTTCATTATTACCCTCCACTCTCAACGCTTAACCGCGAACAACTCAGATATCGCAGAGTTTTATTCTACTCCCCGCGATCTTCGCGAAGCACACTCGCAGAGTACAGCGGTTAATCACACCTCTCCCAAATACGGATTGGAATGCTTCTCCTCCCCAACCGTGCTCTCCGGGCCGTGACCTGAAAGCAGCCGGGTTTCATCCGGTAAGGTAAAGATTTGTTCGTGGATGCTTTTTAGCAGCGTTTCCCAGTCCCCGCCGGGAAGGTCGGTGCGGCCGACGCTATCGCGGAAGATCAGGTCACCGCAAAAGCAGACTCCTTCGGAGGCCACATAAAGGATACACATCCCGGGCGTATGCCCGGGCGTGTGGCGGACCTCGAACTCGACATCCCCCAATTTCAGGATTTGGCCGTGTTGCAAGTCAATGGTCGGTTCAGGGCCCGGATCGATTTTGAAGCCAAAAAACGGGGCACCGCCCTCTGAACGCCAGAGCACATGGTCGGCAGGATGCAGGGCCACCAGCGGGAGCGGATTCAATGCATCTGCAATCGCGGCCGCGCCGCCAATGTGATCGAAGTGGGCGTGCGTGTACCACATGTGAGCAATGCGCCAACCACGTTTTATGGCTTCCGTCAGGATGGCGTGTCCATCCCAGGCAGGATCGATCACCGCCGCTTCTTTGGTTTCGGAATCTGCCACCAGATAGGCATTGGTCATGGCAGGGCCGAGTGTAAATGTGACGATTTCAAGCATAATTCATATCCTACTGCTTCTCGTATAGTTTCTCGAGCTTGCATCTAACAAAATATCATCAAAAACCAGGATGCTTGTTCGGAACTTCACACAGCACTCAGTACATGGTTTCTTTGATAGACTGGCGTTTCTCGCGCGGAGCGAAAAGCAGGCTAATGATAACGCCAATTGTAATCAGTAGCAGGCTGAGGGGGTAGATTGAGGCGGGATCCCTGTCATACAGATAGCCTGCTACCAATGGAGACAGGATTAATGCCATCGCACTTCCGGCTTCGGTCATTCCATAAGCCAACCCCATCTGGGCCTGGTGGATGAGCACGCGCACCTGTGCTATCGCCAGCATGCGCGCAGCGCGGAAACCGCCCAGCAGGAAGTAGCCGAGCATATACCAGGCCTGGCCAGTGCCCTTCCACAGCGCTAACGCGAACAGGGCCACAAAGATTTGACCGAGCACGAAACCCAGACGCGCATTCAGTTGACCCAGCACAAGGTTGAAGGCCACATTTCCCAAACTGCCTAAAGATCCGAGCCAACCCATTTGGCTGAGGCTGATCCCCCGTTCGTTTTGTAAGAAATTCGGGGAAAGCGGCTGCGGCAAGTACGTGGCGAACATCACCAGGAAAAACACACCCAGGAAACCCAGAAAGCGCGTATTGCTGAACAATCTGCGGC
>JBAVJG010000441.1:0-14029 GCA_049687655.1 Anaerolineales bacterium
TTCCAGAGTAGCCTCCCGGCGTCCGCGTTCCAGGTCCTGGACGTAGGGCGGGCCATAGACCGGGGCGTAGACCATGCGGTTGGATCCGATAAGCAGGTTGTTGTCCGGGTTGCGAGCGAGTTGTGTAAACTGACTGGGGGCCTTGGAAACGTATTCATCGATCAGTCCCGGTTCGAAAAACGCGGTGTCCCCCTCCATCTTAACGCCGTGATCTTTAAGTATCTGTTGAGCCTCATCAAGATAAAAATCTACTCCCACTTCTTTCAGAATCTCCATCGATTTCTCGTGGATCAGTTCCGCGCCTTCTTCATTTAAGATTTCATAGATTGGAATGTTATGGACAGGTTGAGACATCTTGCTGATCTTTGCCGCGCGCGCTTTTCGACGTTCTCGCGGACTTTCCCGCCTGCGCCTTCTCCTTGAACTCATAATACCTCCTATAAATATGGCTTCACTCTTAGTAAGTATATCAAATGGCCTTGACGCGGTTGCTAAACTCTGGTTGATTGGCAAAAAATCAGTATAATCGCAAGCTATATGCCAATCCTGGCCATTGTCCTGCTTTTCCTGTCCGCATCTTTACACACGCTGTGGAACCTGTTGCTCAAAGGGTCCCGTCATAAGTTCATTGCTTCCTGGTGGATCGTGACGATCGGGGCGCTTATGTTCATGCCAGGCTTGTTTTTCACAGGCATGCCCCCACGAGAAATCTGGCTTTTTGCTTTGTTCAGCGCAGGGTTAGAAGCGGCTTATATGCTGACCCTTTCCCTGGCTTATAGAAGCAGTGATTTTTCACTTGTCTATCCGATGGCGCGCGGGACTGCTCCCGCTTTTTTGTTGCTCTGGTCGCTGTTGTTTTTGCATGAAAAGCTGACAGGCTGGGGGTTGGTTGGCCTGCTCCTGATTATCAGCGGCCTGCTCCTGACCGGGGCCGACAGCCTAATTCAAAACCGGAAAAATATCCCCAATATCAAGGGGATCGCTGCTGCCCTGGGGACGGCATTTTTCATCTCGGTGTACACATTTGTGGACGGGATTGCGGTCAAACGCGGACCCGCCCTGCCGTATGGTCTCCTGATGTTTACCCTGATCCCGTTCTGGTCCACCCCAATTGTGTTGCGCAGGTACGGTTGGACGCAGGTGCTAGAGGAGTGGAAGGCACAGCCCGGCAGATTCCTGATCACTGGTTTCTTCGGGGTGCTGGCTTACTTGATCGCGCTCTATGCCTATTCGTTCGCGCCTATCAGTTATTCGGGAGCCATTCGAGAGGTCAGCGTGGTGCTGGGGGCGTTGGCGGGCTGGTACTTCTTAAAGGAGAAACTGGGTTCAGTGCGTGTGATCGGCGCGTTCATCATCTTTGCTGGCATCTTGATTATTGCCTTGTTTGGGTGATTCGGTTCAATTCTCGTCCCATTTCAACGCGAATGGCACGAATATAATGTGTTACGCGAAAAATTTTAGGAGTTAGGCAGTTGAATGGGAGTAGCCCTTATTTTCGGTAACCTTTTGCGACCTGCGTAAGTCCTACAAGATATACAGCGCAGACGGATTCCCCAGATACCACTGGAGAATTTGCTCGAACCAGTAGCTGAAATTATGGTTTTCATTCCCCAACATTTCTTGCAATTCAGTCAAACTGTAATAATCGATGCGCTCGATTTCTACAGGGTCAAAGTTCACTCTGGCGGGGTCAATACTCCCTTTGTATAGCTCACTGATTTCGTTGTCGTTCGGGCCATAATTCATCTTGAATTTGACGAGTAATTCCAGTGCGATTTCCTCAACGCCCATCTCTTCCATAAGACCTCGTTTTGCTGCGCTGTAATAATCTTCACCTGCCTTTACATGCTCCGAGACGGAACAGTCCAACGCTAGGGGAGCATGCACTCTATCCTTGCTGCGTTGCTGTACGAGCAGTTTATCCTCGCGCGTGAAGAGAAATACGTGTACCCCTCTATGCCAGAGACCGTGTTGGTGAACCACCGATCTCATTTCTTGGCCAATTACAATATCATCCTCATTGACGACATCAAATAGTTCATCTGTCATATTAAAATATTCCTTTACCTGATGTGCAACACTGATAATGTCCAAGAACCCAGTTCTGAAAAAGAGTTGCACATTAGGTCTTTCTCCTTATGGGCAAAGGAGCATAATACCAAAAGGCGCGAAGGTTTTGCCTTCACGCCTTTTCCTCCAAGATGTTTTTGGGGAGCACTACTTGGAGAAGTACCCGGTGATCTGACTCAAATGAAGCACGCCATCAAATCCTG
Organism: Anaerolineales bacterium; assembly: GCA_049687655.1. Classification (GTDB taxonomy): domain Bacteria; phylum Chloroflexota; class Anaerolineae; order Anaerolineales; family Villigracilaceae; genus JAABUE01. The sequence continues at coordinate 2,274 of JBAVJG010000441.1, forward strand.
GAACATCGCCTTTGCGCATTTCGCCTTTCTCGCCATCAGGATCGCCCAGGCTGGTCACGATGATGTCGCCGTCGCTCAGGTCTTCTTTCTCGGTGTAGCCGTTTGTGGTGACAACTATGTTCAGTCCGGCAGCCTTCGCGGCAAGCACGCCGTTCCTCGAATCTTCAACCACGAAAACTTCATCGGGTTGCATTCCCAGCTTAGAAAGAGCCAGGTTGTAGATTTCGGGATCAGGTTTCTTCTTGCTGACCACATCACCAGCCAACACGATGTCGAATTTGATATCCGACAGGACTTTTTCAGTAACCGCTTTGGCGGCTTTTTCATTGGATGTGGTGCAGACTGCGATCTTCAGACCGGCCTCCTTCACCTCTTGCATCAACCGATGAACGCCTGGTCGCAGAGGAAGCTTTCCGGACTCGATTAGTTCTACGAAAAGCGCGGTTTTACGCTTGTGCATTTCTTTCACCAAATCATCCAATTCTTGCTCGGGGACGGGTTTTGAGAATCCCTTGGTTCGAGAATGATGCTTCATGCGCTCTTTGCCGCCCGCCACCTGGAGCAACTCGTGATAATACTCAACGCTCCACTCATCGGTAAAACCAAACTCTTTGAAGGTCATGTTGAACGCTACGCGATGCCCGTCGCGTTCAGTGTCGATGATCACGCCGTCCTGGTCGAAAAATGCTGCCTTGATTTGTCCCATACTAGCCTCCTGTCAATAAACCCTATAGGTCTTAGAGACCTTTAGGGTTTTCTGAATCAATTATTTTCCCCTATAAAACTCGCGAATGACATCCACCGCCATTCTGTTTTCTTCCTTGCTACCCAGGGTGAGGCGGAACCAGCCATCGCGACCATACATTTCATTTTGGGGCCTGAAGATAAGGCCTTTCTCCTGCGCAAAGTTGACCATATCCTTACCCTGTTTTCCGGTATCAGTGCCATCGAAGAGAATGTAATTCGCGTTGGAATGGAAGGAATACAGCCCCTCGATGTCGCTAAGGGATTCTTCGATGAAATCCACTTCGCTATTGTTGAATCCCACTCTCTTTTGCAACCCTTCTTTATCCTCAAAAGCAGCCAGAGCGGCCCACATGGGGATGGTTCCAACGTTCCAGGGCAGGAGCGCAGCGGAGATTTGACCGATCACGTCTTTGTCGCCCAGAACGTATCCGAAGCGCAGGCCTGCTAAACCATAGGCTTTGGAGAGTGTGCGTGTGACCAGCACGTTTTTGTATTTCTTGATCAACTGCACCTGTGACTTGCCAAGACCGGCAAATTCAACATAAGCTTCATCGACAATGAAAGGAATACCGGTTTCCGCGATTTTGACGAAATCCGCAGCCTCCATGAAGTTACCGGTCGGGTTGTTCGGATTGGCAACCACGATGATCTTTGTTTTGTCTGTTACGGCTGCCAGGATAGCATCCGCATCGAACAAGAGTTGATGTTCTTTGAGAACCATCGGGACCGAAACCAGCTTCCCGCCCAGGATGTTGCAGCGCAACTTGTAGATACCAAAACAGGGTGTGTGCTGGATGACCTCGTCGCCTCGTTCGAGGAAACAGCGGAAGATGTTATCAAACACTTCGCTGGAGCCGTTCCCAATCATTACATTCTCTGGGCCGTCGATGTTGTTGATTTCGGCGATCATCGAGCGCACCACCAGGCCCTGGTCGGGGTAACGATTGGCCATCGCCCCGTATTTCATGATGGCATCTAGAACCTTTTGCGAGGGTTCGTGGGGATTTTCATTGGACATCATGCGGTGCAGTTCAGGCTTCCGCCAGGCAAGCTCGATGTGCGATGAGACGTACATTGGAATGCCCTTTACCCACGGAACGAAATACTCTTCAACGTTTTTCATCTTGTCTCTCCTTATGCCTTTCCTGCACTGCCAAGCATATCGATCCAGTGCATCACAGCCACCCGGATGGCGTCGCGTACAGCGATGTCGACCTTGCCGGGATCGTATTCTTCGCGATGCGCCGCGATGTATTCATATTTTGCGTCGATCAAGGTGCGCTTGAGTTCTGTGGAAACGTTGAATTTAGCGCCGCCGGCTTCGAGCAGTTTCTTGATGTAATCTTCGGGCAGACCCGTTCCACCATGCACGACTACCGGGGTCTTGATTCCATCCCCGTTCAGCATTTTGTTGATGGTTGCCAGACGCTCGAAGTCCACTTTCGGATTCTTGGTCTTATACACGCCATGCGCCGTGCCAATGGCGGGGGCAAAGATGTCCAGACCCGTGCGTTCAACGAATTCGACCGCTTGATCGGGATGCGCCAACTGCGCCTCATCTTCTGCGACCTTAATCTGGTCCTCCACCCCGCTGACCGTGCCCAGCTCACCTTCAACTGAGATGCTGCCGACCGAATGGCAATAGTCCACCACTTCCTTGGTCTGGCGGATGTTCTCTTCGTAGGTCTGTTTGGAGGCGTCGATCATGATATTGGTGTAACCTGCATCCGCGCAGGCTTTGCAGTAGTCCACATCGGTGCAGTGATCGAGGTGCAGGCAGATCGGGATGGGCGCCGATTCGGCGATGGTGCGGAAGATGGCTACCAGTACATCCCTGCCCAGGAATTTGGACGGTGTGACCGAAGTCTGGATGATCAGGGGCGATTTCTTTTCAACAGCGGCATCGACCACCCCTTCCAGTTCGATCAAGTCGGTGATGTTGAAAGCGCCGATGGCATATTTTCCTTTGGCGGCTTCAACCATGATCTCTTTTGCATTTACGATTGACATATTCTTTTCTCCTGAACCATATGATTCTAGAAATGGGTCTTTATTTTTTAGGAGCTCTTCTTTTCAAGATGTTCCAAGAAACTTATGTAAGTGAAATAAGTTTTCAGGCTATGCCTTGATGCGCTCTCCTTTTGGATCCCATAGCGGTGATTTGACGACCTCTGCATCGACCTGTGTTCCGAAGAACTCAAGGCTCAATGCGGTGCCTGGCTTTGAATACTCGGTTGGCAGGTAAGCGTACGCCATGCTCATGCCAACAGAATAGCCGTATCCGCCAGATGCCACCCAGCCGATGATCTCCTCACCAGCCCGGATGGGTTCCTTCCCCAGGGCAATCGTGCGGTCATCGGAAATTGCGATACAGCACAGTTTCTGTTTCAGTTCTCCTTCTTTCTGCTTGACCAGCGCCTCGCGGCCGATGAAATCGCCCTTGTCCAGTTTGACGGCAAAGCCGAGACCGGCTTCATAGGGGGTGTAGTCTGGGGTAATTTCGCCACTCCAATATCGGTATCCTTTTTCGAGACGCAGCGAATCGATCGCTTTATAACCGGCTGCTACCATTCCCTCGGGCTGACCGGCCTCCCAAAGCGTATCCCACAGACGCAGGCCGTACTCCATCGGGCAGTAGAACTCCCAGCCCAGCTCGCCGACATAGGTCACGCGCGAAGCGAGAACGGGAACGTCGCCCACGGTAATGCGTTTGTTGGTCATGTAGGGGAAGCTCTCGTTGGATACATCCTCCGTTGTGACTTTCTCCAGGATCGTGCGCGCTTTGGGTCCCCACAAACCGAGACAAGCGTACGAGGAGCTGACGTCTTCAATCGTCACGGAGCCGTCTTCGGGCATGTTCAGTGACAGCCAGGATAAATCATGTTGACCGAACGCAGTTCCGGTGATGATGAAGAAGCGCTCTTCGTCCAATCGGGTGACGGTGAAATCGCATTCGATCCCACCGCGCTTGTTGAGCGCCTGGGTGTAGACCACCGTCCCAACCGGCTGGTCGATTTCGTTGGCGCAGATGTAGTTCAAGAATTTCAATCCGCCCGGTCCGCGCACTTCGAACTTGTTGAAGGAGGTTTCATCGAACAAGCCAGCGTTCTCGCGGGTTTGGATGTGTTCGTATCCAATGGCGCGCGACCAGTTGTGGTGTGCCCAGCCTTTCGGTTCGTGACCATGCGCGGCTTTTTCTTCGTAGGGTTTGAACCAATTGGGGCGTTCCCAGCCGGTCTTCTCGCCGAAGTGACAACCCAGGTCGCGCAAGCGATAATAAGTGGGGGAGAGACGCAGCCCGCGTCGAGAGAGGCGCTCCTCGCCGGGGAAGTGGATATCGTAATACTGCGTGTAGGTTTCGAGCGTGCGCGCGACAGTGTAATCCTGGCTATTGTAGTTCGAACCGAAGCGGCGCACGTCCAGCCGCCACAAATCCCATTCGGGATGACCCTCGATAATCCATTCGGCCATGACCTTGCCGATACCACCCGCACCTGCCAGGCCGTGCGCGCAGAATGCACAGGCCACCCAGAAGCCCTTGACGGCTGTCGGGCCAAGCAGGAATTCTCCATCGGGAGTGAAGCCTTCGGGGCCGTTCAGGAGTTGCCTGATCTCGGCCTTTTCAAGGATGGGCACACGTTTGATTGAATTTTCCATCAAGGGTGTGAAACGTTCCCAATCGGGAGGCAGCAACTGGTATTTGAAGTTGCGTGGAATGCCTTTCAAGCCAAAAGGCGCAGGGTTACGCTCGTAGCCGCCGGTGACAAAGCCGCCGACTTCCTCGCGCCAGTAGACCAGCAGGTCCGGGTCGCGCAGGGTAGGGATATCGTGGCCGACGCCCTCGATCGGTTTGGTGATCGCGTACAAATGCGCCATCGGGACAACCGGTAAATTAAGACCAACCATCTTGCCCACTTCGCCGCCCCATTGTCCGGCTGCGTTCACCACGACCTCGGTTTTGATTGTCCCTTTGTCAGTCACCACTTCGCTGACGCGCCCATTCTTCAGGTTGATCCCTTCTACGTTCGTCTCCTGGATGATTTTTGCGCCGCGGCTCTTCGCCCCCGCCGCCAGCGCGTTTGTCAGCATGGTGGGGTCGATCATGCCATCGTTGGGCGTGTAAGCGGCGCCGACCACTCCGTCGATGGTCATGAGCGGGAACATCTCCTGGGCCTCTTTGGCCGAGATCAATTCCATCGGTACGCCGAACGATCCGGCCATGCCAACCAGGCGCTTAATCTCTTCCAGGCGCTCTGCGGAGGAGGCCAGACGCAGCCCACCGACTTCACGCCAGGCGGGATCCTGGCCGGTTTCGTTTTTGAGTCGTTTGTAGAGCTCAGTGCTATAGTGCATCAAGCGGGTCAGGTTGGCATCCGAGCGCATTTGCCCGACCAGGCCGGCTGAGTGCCAGGTGGAACCGCTGGTCAGTTCGTGCCGTTCAAGAATGACCACGTCTTTCCAGCCCATGAGTGTAAGATGATAGGCGATGCTGCAGCCGCCGACGCCGCCGCCAATGATGACAACTTGAGCCTGTGATGGGAAATCAGCCATTTTTTTTCATCTCCTTAATCCATTGATCCCAGCGAGGGTCATTTATTTGTTCGTACACACGAGCAAAGAACTTGTTGGCGTAGCCACGATAGTCGAAATCGAGTTCGGAGATGCCGATTTGAACCAGCGCCCACATCGCTTCACGCAGGTCGGACATAACTTTCATGATTTTCAAATGGGCTATTTTTTTATCTGACATTTTCCCGAAATAACATTCCAATAACCAGTGATCCTGTTCGTCTGTCAATTCGTGATGGTCCGAGAAATTTGCCAGGTCGAAAAAGATGTCGCCCATACCGGCATATTCCCAATCGAGGACATAAATTCGGTCGTCGATCAGGAAGTTGGCATTGAGCAGGTCGTTATGGCAGGGACGAAGTGGCTCCGGGTCTGTCATGAGGGCTGCTTCTGCCTCGTGCGTACGTTCCATTAACCAATCGAAATTATCTGGAGATTCAACCTCATAACGTTGAGCGACCTCTGCATATTCCTCAACCGTTCGGAAAACCGAAAAAGTTCCCGGTATTTCAGGCATGGAGTGGATTTCGCGAACAACCTCCATTACCCGGCGAATGTTTTCCGGCCGGGTGATCTCTTCAGGTGGAAAGGGATGAGCAGCGATAAAGCGCGTCACCAGATATCCTTCGGGCTGGATCAAATAGATGACTTCGGGTGCGATCCCAAGTTTCCCGGCAGCCAGATTGGCAGCGTATTCGTGGTCGCGTGTGATGCCGAGCAATTCAGTGTCAGCGCCAGCGATGCGCAAGACGAAAGATTCTCCCCCGGTGTCTACGCGGTAGTTACTGTTGGTAATACCGCCGCCGAGGGTGGATACTTGCAGGTCACTGGCGTTTTCCCACATTGGTACACGAGCGATAGCTTCACCTACTGTAAGGGCCATAAACATCCTTTCTCCATAAAGATTGAAAGGTATTGCTTCAAAGCAATACCTTTTTGTCCTTCGGGTTTTATGACTGCCAGATTGAACCGGGCCGGGCCATTTCCGCCACAATATCAAATGATGAGATGACGCCCAACGGAAAGGCATCCGGATCCTCATCATCGACCACGATCAAACGGTGGTGATGTTTCTGGATCAACAGATCAGCGGCTTCACGCAGACTGGCGTTGATGTTGATTGTCAAAGCGGGATGCATAACATCGCGGACAGTTAGACTTTCATCTACGCCGTTTCCGACAAAGGGCATCAGATCCTTGCCGCTGACAACCCCAAGATGTTTTCCCTTCGCATCCACCACTAGCACAGACCTCCAGCCTGCTTCCGTCATAGCCCGCGCTGCGGTGATGATCGGCGTTTTCGCGCGACAGACCAGAACTACATCGGACATGACATCCGCAACGCTCTCTCGCTGGGGTTTCTCTTCCCTTGCGATGCTGGCAATAAAATCGGAAATCGAGATGACACCGACCGGACTTCCGTTTTCGGTCACCAGTAAGCGATTGACGTCTTCTTCGATCAGCTTACTGGCTGCAACTTTGAGAGTCATATCCGCTTCGATCGTGTCGACCGGATATGACATCAGCTCGGCGGCAGTAAGCTTGCGCATGGTATCCAAGCTCTCAGCATCTACTGAAAGCCACTCTCCGGCAAGCAGATCATAGTCAGATATGATCCCCAAAGTGCGCCCATCGCGGTCGGGCACGATCAAAGCATGGACATGATGCTGGGTGAGCAGGACTGCTACCTGCCCTAAAGATGCATCTGGCTGACAGGTGAGTACTCCGGGATGCATCAGATCACGGACAAGTTTTGTCATAACAATATCCTCCAGTTATTCGACTTCATCCACTTCTTTGTACCATCTAACGCGGTCCCCGACTCTTGCGCGCAGACGCCAGGCAAGTGATTTTGGTTCTTGCTCAATCCTCTCCAATGCTGCAGCGACTTGGGATTCAATATGCGCTTTATGCTCATCATTGAGTTGTTTATAGCCGTGTGCTAATTGGCGTACTTTATCGAGATTCATGGTTGTCGTGCGCCATAACCCCCAATCCGTACTGCATAACTCTGCAACACGCTTGATGTTGATCGTTTCATTATCAATATCGCCTAATGGATGTTCCAATAAAAGCATGATCGTATCGATGACATCTTTTTCATTAATCTGGACGATTTGCATCTTTTCGAGCAGCATTTCAGCCAGAGGAATGGTTGGACCGTCAACCTCCAGACGATCTTCCCAGCGTATTACGTGGCAGAAATCCAGCTTTTCGTAAAAAACATCCACGTGCAAGTCAATTTCCGACCTGTCGAAAATCGAGCGCTCGCCTTCCGATACGATGAAGACTTCCCGGTTTTCCGTATAACCGAGAGTTAACATCAATTCCTTGATTTCTTTGGTCTGCTTGCGATACGCTGCAAAATCAATGTCGGTATAAGCACGCCCCATGGCTTCTTGTAAGTATCCGTGCTCGGGACAATGTAATTGAAAAGCCAGTGACCCAATTACTCGCAATAAAATGCCGGCTTCGTCACTGGCCTTGATGATGCGCTTAAGCTCACTTTCAAACTTTTCACGTTCAGATCGATCTTGTTCGCCCATCCCAATAGAATTGTCTGTCATACACTTCTCCATGATGAGGTTCTGGCAAATAGCGCCTGTTTTGGGGACGCAGGCTTGTTATGTTGTGTGGATATTTTTGTCGCTTAATTATATCTGAAAATGCAAAAACTTGCAAATTTCTTCAAATTCTTATATAATGAGTCATTGAAATACTCATTTTCCTTCACTTTCCATTTCGAGGCCTAGCTTGATGAGCAAAGCGCTTATCCCGGCACAGCGACGAGAGCGTATCCAGGAGTATCTGGCCCTCCATAAGATTGCCCGGACGGTCGATCTATGCAACATGCTGGATGCTTCTGAAGCAACTGTGCGCCGGGATTTGGAAGCCTTGGAGCAAGATGGCATTCTGGAAAGAACACATGGGGGGGCAATCCTCAGTCAGCGCATGATTTTAGAGCCAGAGTACCGGCAAAGGGCGCAGCATAATCCGGATGAAAAGCGTCGGATTGGCGCGATGGCGGCTTCGCTGATTGAAGAAGGCGATATTGTTTTTATCAATAGCGGTACAACTACAACTCAGGTTATCCAACAAATCCGTGGTGATGCAGAGATCACTGTATTTACCAATAATTTGAATGCTGCCCTCGAAATGGGTGAGCCGGGTTTCCAACATTACCTGGTTGGCGGCGAGTACCAACCTCGCTCTAAATCTCTGGCTGGACGATTTGCCATTGAGAATCTGAAGCAGGTATACGCCAACAAGGCAATTCTTGGAGTGGATGGGATCAGTTTAAAGCACGGTTGTACTGTGCCAGCAAATGGCGAGGCAGAAGTTGTCCGGCAGATGATCGACCGGACAATGGGCCGAATTATTGTTGTTGCGGACCATAGTAAGTGGGGTGTGGTTTCTAATTTTCAGATTGCTACCATTGATGAGATTGACATTTTTGTCACTGACGCAGCGCTTGATAAGTCTGCATTCGAATCGCTTTCGGCGCATTCCGTTGAAAGCCTGATTGCCAAGGTAGATTCGGTCAGCACCTGATTGCGTTACACCGAATACCAGTCAGGCTTTATATATTTGGAGGTACTACAATATGCCCTTCTTTTCGAAGAAAAATAAAAAGAACCCCACACGCTTGTTTTTTGCGACCGATTTGCATGGTTCTGAACGCACCTATCGCAAATTTATCAATGCCGGCAAATTTTACGACGTGGATGTTCTCGTAATGGGTGGAGATATAACTGGCAAATTGCTTATCCCGATTATTGAGGAAAAGAACGGTAATTACCGGGCGACAGTGCAGGGCCGTGTGGAGCATTTATCTACACAAGCTGAATTGGACGAACTCACAACCAAACTGGGCACGCTGGGTTTTTATCACAAGGTCATGGATGAGGACGAATTCCAAACCTTGTCTGCTGATGAAAAGGCAGTTGATAAAGTATTTCATGAGTTGGCTCGCAAACGTTTGAGCGACTGGGTAGACCTGGCGGAGGAACGTCTGGCCGGGACTGGGAAAAAATGTTTTGTAACCGGGGGGAACGATGATGACCCTGAAGTGTTAAGCGCAATTAAACGTGACGATACAGAGTCATTCTTCGGTTGTGAAGGTGAGATGGTCTATGTGGATGATGACCATACCATGGTGTCGGTTGGTTTCAGTACCAAGACGCCATGGAACACACCCCGCGAAGTCACTGACGAGCAGCTTCACGAAATGATAGAAGAAATGATAGCCAAAGTGCCGGATACGAGCAAAGCGATATTCAATTTTCACGATCCTCCCAATGATTCATCTCTGGATACATGTCCGAAGCTGGATTGGGATAAGGATCCGCCTGAGCCGATTATACAGGGCGGACAGGTGGTCATGCACGGTGCCGGGAGCAAATCTGTGCGCAAAGCCATCGAGGCTTACAAGCCGATGCTGGGTTTACATGGCCATATTCATGAATCTCAATCAGTTGCAAAAATCGGACGCACAACCTGTGTCAATCCGGGGAGTGAGTATGGGGAGGGAATACTGCGCGGATGCATTGTGACCTTTGTAGATGGAGAAGTTCAAGGGTTTCAGATGACGAGCGGATAAACAGGTTCAATTACGAGGTGACTTTTGGTTAAAAGTTACCTCGTTTTTTTATCGTGAAGGGAATTAAGGAGGCAGGTATGTAGAGATTTGGAAGAGAAATCGTTCGACACCACATCGATCTGTTTAGTTTGTACCAAAGGAGAATGAAATGTCAACAGCAGCGACTTCAAAACCAGAAGTCTTTACTCGAAAAGCATCGGGACTTGTTCGCGTTATGTCCCCCTTCTCGGCTTTCATATACAATGTATTGACAATGGGCTTGATCTTCCCATGGACCTACCTGTGGGCGCCGGGCGCCCTCCCGGGTGGCAAAATGGTCTGGGGGATTTTGCTGGCAATGGTAATTGAAATCCCCATTGCCCTTGTATATGTATGGCTCTCAACAGCACTACCGCGTTCCGGTGGTGATTACGTATTCCAGAGCCGTGTGTTCGGCGGTGGCGTGGCCTTCACCGTGGTTATGTCCGGGTATGTGATCTGGATCCTTCAATGGGTTGCGCTCTCTGGCTGGTTGCTCTCGTATCTAGGATTTGCGCCGCTCTTCCTTGGCCTGGGCGCAACAACTGGAAGCGCAGCCATGTCAAGTCTTGGGTTGTGGTTCACATCCACGTGGGGCATCATAATCACCAGTATTTTGAATGCTTTTGTGGCCATGATGATCTTGACCAGCGGCTTCAAGAATTATGTGCGTTTCCAGACAGTGATGATCATTGGTACGCTGATCGCCTTCTTCACAATGTTGGTTGTGCTCTTCACGGGCAGCCCGGCCACTTCGATGGCCAAGATCGATACCTTTGCGGCAGCCATTGCTGGCACCCAGAACTTTGTTCAGACAGCTATGGATGCTTCTGTGGCAGCCGGGGTTGATCTGAATCCGCCCTTTAGCCTGCTGGCTACCTTGCTGGTTGCGCCAATTGCCTGGACTTCCCTGCAGTGGGCCACCTATAGTGCCCAGCAAAATGGCGAGATCAAGAATGCCCGTTCGTTCCAGAGTCAGGCCTTTATCATTGTTGGCTCACTCATCTTCACCGGTATCCTGCTGGCCATCCTTGCGGCCGCGGTGGAGAAAGCTGTCGGCACGGAATTCCTGTATGTAGCGGGAGCAGGCTACTGGCTTGGTCTTGACGAAGCGCTAATCTCCGGGTTCTATTTGTGGCCCAATATGATCGCGGTTGCGCTCTCAGCCAGTCCATTCATCGTTGTGCTGATCGGTATCGGGTACATCTTGAACTCCCACCAGATCGTGCATAACTGCTACATCGGTATGACCCGCGTGATGGTTGCCATGTCGCTCGACCGCTTGCTGCCCGAATGGATCAGCAAGGTAGATGAAAATCGTCACACGCCTGTGAATGCGCATCTGGCGTACTTCGTTGCCAGCATCCCTGTCATCCTAGTCTACAACCTGTGGGGCGCGTGGGCTGGCTTGACGCTGGGTGTGACCTTTGCCTGTGGCTACGTTTTCGTCATCACCTGCCTGGCAGGCGCATTGCTGCCCTATCGCGCGCCGGATGTGTATGAGGCTTCACCGGGCGCTAAATACAAGATTGGCAATACTCCGCTGGTCACCATTATGGGCGCTGTTGGCTTCGTGTTGGGCGGCGCTATGGTGCTGATGTTCATGTTCTATTCGCAGTTGGGTCTGACCAGCACGCTGGCGTACGTGGTTGTGTTCGGTGTTTTGGCTGTCTCAGCGATCTGGTACTTCCTTGCAAAGAATGCACAGAAGGCCAAGGGCATCAACGTAGAATATGCCTTCAAAGAGATCCCACCCGAATAAATCGCGATTTTATTGTTTATTGTGGTCAGCGCTTGCACAAGGGCTGACCACAATTTATTC
>JBAVJG010000442.1:0-2929 GCA_049687655.1 Anaerolineales bacterium
GCCATTGGTGATGGCATCCAGCGGGTCGATGCCTGCATCTAATGCCTTTTGCGCCAGTTCAGCGGCGATCTCTTCCTCCCCGTCGATGATGCTCTGTGCCATTTGTTTATATAGTTCTTCCGACATAATTTGCTCCATGGAAAATTGAATAGATTTTTGCCGTGTGTATTCTTATTATTATTCCACAAGTTTGTCCTGCTGTCACATGATTTTCGTTCTTTTAATGGGGGTTTTCTATATAGCCTTCGCCATCAAAACTTTGACATTCTGTCTTTCCCGTGTTAAACTACGCCCGTTTACACTGGCGCTCTCGCGAGAGAGCGCCTATTTGTGCGAAAATCACAGGATAAATACCATGCGAACAGTTTTCTGGGATTACGAAACCGACCAATTCAAGATGATCGACCAACGCCGACTACCGGGCGTATTCGAAGTCCTGGCTTATCGTGACCACAAAGCCGTAGCACGGGATATTAAGGATATGGTTGTCCGCGGTGCTCCGGCGATTGGCGCGGCAGCAGGCTTCGGATTGGCGCTGGCCGCGCGTGAGTCCGAAGCCACCTCGACCTCGGGCCTGCTGGCCGATCTGGAGGCTGCAGTCACTACTTTGAAAGCTGCCCGTCCAACAGCCGTCAACCTGGCCTGGGCCCTGGACAGGATAATGGGGACAGTATCCCCCTCGATCCTTGGCAGGGGGATTTGGGGTGAGAATGAAACTCCAGATGTACTTCGTCAGAAAATTCTGGAAGAAGCACAAAAAATCGCAGACGAAGATGTGGAAATCAACAAGCGCATGGCCGAGCACGGCGCAGCCCTGATCGAGGATGGCGACACCGTCATCCATCACTGTAACACCGGCGCGCTGGCCACCGTGGACTGGGGCACCGCTTTGGGCGTCATTCACACCGCCTGGGAGCAGGGCAAGAAAATCCATGTGCTTGTCGATGAGACTCGCCCCCGCTTGCAGGGCGCACGCCTCACCGCCTGGGAACTGGATCAATATGGTATCCCTTATGACATTATTTCCGATAACATGGCCGGTCACTTCTTGGAATCCGGAGAGGCGCAAAAGTGCTTCGTCGGCTCGGACCGTACGGCAGCCAACGGCGATGTGGCCAACAAAATCGGTACCTACATGCTGGCGTTGGCGGCGCATGATAATGGTGTACCGTTTTACCCGGTCGTTCCCACCTCCACCATTGACATGTCCCTTGCGCACGGCGGATTAATCCCTATCGAAGAACGCGACCCTGCTGAGGTATTGGACTTACAGTACCAGGGCGAGCAGGTCGCGCCGGTGGAAGCCCAGGCGCGCAACATTGCCTTCGATGTGACTCCCAATCGCCTCGTAACCGCTATCGTGACTGAGAACGGTATAGTTTACCCGCCGTTTGATGTCAATATACCGAAGTTCGTAAATCGTAAATCGTAAATTTGAAATCGTAAATCGGGACTTGTTTTCATACTCCAAATCTCGATCCCCGTTTTTCAACCTGAAATCTGACATTTGGGACTTGATACTATGGACATTCTCCTCACCGGCTCTGTCGCCTACGATTACCTGATGACCTTCCCTGGTCACTTCAAAGAACAGATCCTGCCGGAACGACTCGAATCGATCAGCCTGTCATTCCTGGTTGAGTCCATGACTCGCCAGCGGGGCGGGGTTGCTCCAAATATTGCCTATAGCATGGCGCTGCTGGGAACCCGCCCACGGGTGATGGCGACTGTGGGTGAAGACTTCGAAGAATATCGTTCCTGGCTGGAAGCCAATGGTGTGGACACATCTCTCATGCGAGTGATTCCGGGAGTGTTTACGGCATCCTTCTTTGCCACCACTGACCAGGCCAATGCCCAGATCGCATCCTTCTATCCCGGAGCGATGGGGCACGCGGGGTCGCAGTCGCTCAAGGAACTGCCCTCGAAACCGGAGCTGGTTCTGGTGTCCCCGAACGAACCGGGCGCGATGACCAAGTTCGCCGCCGAGTCGCGCGAGCTCGGGATTCCGTATCTGTACGATCCCAGTCAACAAGTCCTGCGTCTGGACGGGAATGAACTGGCGCGTGATATGGAAGGCGCACACTTCCTGTTTTGTAATGATTACGAGTTCGGTCTGATCTCTAAGAAAACCGGTTGGAGCCTGGACCAAATGCTCGATCATGTCAAGATACTGGTTATCACGCGCGGCAAAGATGGCGCAGACCTGTATATTGGCAGTGATTCTGTTCACATTCCGACCGTTCCCGAAGATGAAATTGTTGATCCCACTGGTGTGGGCGATGCCTTCCGCGGTGGTTTTTTGGCTGGTTTCAGTCGTGGATTTGAATGGCAGTTATGTGGCCAAATCGGCTCATTGGCTGCCGTTTATGTGCTGGAGCAGAACGGCACGCAGAATCATAGCTACACCCGCGATGAGTTTGTAACCCGCTTCCGCAAACATTTTGATGATGCGGGGAAGTTGGATAGTTTATTGTAGTCTAACAAGTCTTACGGGTCTGGCAAGTCGACCTGTTAGACTTGTTAGTCTTGTAAGACCATATTAAGGAGAAAACATGAGTAATTACGATATCAAAGACCTCAGCCTGGCCGAAGGCGGCCGCCGCCGTATGGACTGGGCTGAGCGCGAAATGCCAGTACTTCGTCAGATCCGCGAGCGTTTCGCCAAAGAGAAGCCGCTTAAGGGTATGCGCGTTTCGGCTTGTCTGCACGTGACCACTGAAACCGCCAACTTGATGGCTACCCTGCAGGACGGTGGCGCAGACATCGTGCTGACTGCCTCCAATCCGCTTTCCACCCAGGACGATGTGGCTGCTGCGTTGGTCAACCAATTCGAAATCCCGACCTACGCTATTAAAGGTGAGAACAACGTCACGTACTATAAGCACATCACCGCGGCCCTCGACCACAAACCGCACCTGACCATGGACGA
>JBAVJG010000443.1:0-5900 GCA_049687655.1 Anaerolineales bacterium
TGTCAGTGTGGAAAGCCCCTCGCGCATCTCGACCAGAACTGTATCCAGCCCGGCGCGCGAAAGCCAAAAAGCTGTTGCTGTACCCACGATACCGCCGCCAATGACAACGGCATCGGCTGTTTTCGGAAACGTTGCTTCGGTCGGTATGTAGATTTGCTTCATGAGGCTAGGCCTCGGATTTGGCAAAAAAGCCTATGATTTTTCCTTTGGCCCAATCGAAGAATCCGGAAAAACCAGCCGGGTAGTAGACCATGACCAGGATCATCAAAACGCCATAGATGACGAGATGCAAGCCTGGCAATTCGGTCAGGTTTGAGCGCAGATATTCAATGAAGAAAACGAAGGGGAAGGCTACAGCGATTCCGCCCCACAAACTGCCTCGCCCGCCAATGTAGGCAATAGCCAGCACCTCAACTGTTTTGGATGTGTGCATCAGGGTTTGAGGCGTAAGGGAACCAAAGTAGTGGGCATAAAAACCACCCAGCCAGCCAGCAAAGAAAGCCGAAACTGTGAAATTAAACACCCGATATTTGGTGGGGTTGATCCCCGAAGCCCGGGCTGCATCAAAGTTTTGACCGATAGCCCGGAATGCCAGGCCATAATTTGATTTTGTGATCAGTTTCAAGGTAATGTAAACAACCAACAACATCCCCAGAATAATATAAAAATATGGGCGGTTTCCAGCACCTCGCGCCAATAAACTGGGTGGCGCCATACCAAGCGGACCGCGCGTCCATTCTGTCATGTTGTTGACAATACCCAGCAGGGCAATGCCCACAAACCAGGCCATCACCGCTGCAAAGATACCTCGTAACCGTAAGGTCAACATACCCAGTAATAATCCCACAAGTCCAGCCACGATCGCGCCAACCCAGATGCCGATCCATGGGGATATGCCTAGTTGCGGAATGATGGTAGGGCGAGTATTTGCCAGCATCCCGGATGTGTAAGCACCGAGGCCTAGTAGAGCAGCAAAACCGAAGTTAACCACATTGATATAGCCAGCAGTAAAATCGAAAGCCACTGATTGGGCTGCCAGAAATGCGCCTGTAATCATCCAGCGCAAAATGTGCTCCTGGTCAAAGGGTGGAATGTATGGCAATACAAGTAAAATAATGAGCAGGAAAAACCCAAGCGGGCTGAAACCTACTCGCTGTATAAGAGCTACAAATCGTTGCCAGGCATTGGTATTGATCTTTTCATTCATGTTATGAGCTCCTCTTATTGTTCCTGTACGCCTTTGACCTCACTGCCAAACAAGCCTGAGGGGGCCATCAAAAGCACCAGAATCATCACAACAGTGGGGATCACGGTTTCCCAGGTGATCGTGAAGAACAGTTGTGTCCCAGTTTGGAGCAGCGCAACGATGAAGCCACCGACAATAGCGCCAGCCACATTTCCTAGACCGACCAACATGACTACATACCAGGCAAAGTAGAGCGGTTTCAATCCCACCGTAGGGTAGGCCTGGAACATAAAGAGTAAAGAAGCTCCAGCAATAGCGGCCGTGGCAGTTGCCAGTGAAAAAGTCAGTGTGTGGATAAAATCAAGGTTGATACCAACAATTTGCGCACCAGTCTCATCTTGAGACACGGCACGGATTGCTCTTCCCGTGCGTGTGTTTCTCAGGAACCACCAGAAAATGGCAATCGTGACCATGGCAATCGCAAAGGCAACTAAACGGTCAACTGCTATGCGAGCTCCTAAAAATTCAATGGGTTCAAAATCCCAGTAGTTCTGGATGCCTCTGAAGTTGGGGCCTACGGTCAGGGTTGCGCCGTTAGTCATCACAAACGAGATGCCCACGGTAAGTAAAAAGGCATTCATGACCCAGCCGCTTCTTGTGCGGTGTCTTAATGGGGCGAAGATTAATCGCTCAATAAATATTCCGAGAAGCGCTCCCACAATCCCGGCGGCGATGATGCCTGCAAAGGGAGCAATGTTTTTCAGGAAAGGATTAGGGTTCTCTCCCAAAGCATCAATTAAGGGTGTGTAGACAAAATACGCCACATATCCGCCCACCATAAAAGATTCTCCGTGGGCAAAGTTAGGAATATTCATAACGCCAAATACAAGCGCTAGCCCGACCGCCAACAACGCCCACATTCCGCCAACGACAAAGGTGTTAAAAATCTGTGCTGGGCCACCCTTGATGCCAATTGCAATCAGCAAAATCAGTGAAAAGGTGCCTACGATCACGACGGGCAGGTTATCTTTGATGCGTGTCATCAGTGTTTCATTCAAGGCTGGTGCTGCAGATGTATCTTTCGTCATAGAGTTTTTCTCCTTCATAATCTGTCACTGGTCGGATGTTATTCTGACCAGCTAAACCTCTCAGATACCCAGATAAGCATTACGAACATGCTCGTTTTCTTTCATCGAGGGGCTGGGACCTTCCATAACGATACGGCCTTGCTCCAAAATATAGGCCCGGTCGGTGATTTCAAGCGTTGCGTTTACATTCTGCTCAACCAGCAAAATCGTTACACCTTGATCGCGCAACAATACCAGGGAGCGAAACACATCTGTAACCAGGCTTGGTTGCAGCCCTAGCGAAGGTTCATCGACCAACATCAACTCAGGATTGGACATCATGCCCCGGGCAATGGCCAGCATCTTACGCTCGCCACCGCTCATGGTTCCAGCAAGTTGTCTCTTTCTTTCCTCAAGACGCGGAAAAAGCTCAAAAATAATCTCTAAGGTTTTCTGTTGTTCCGCCTGGTCAGGTACAGCGTAAGCACCCAGCAACAAATTTTCTTCTACAGACATATCCGTAAACAAATTGAGTTGTTCAGAGACGTAGCTGATGCCCATACGGCTGATTTCATGCGCTTTGTATTTATTGATTGGTTTCCCCTTGAACAAGACTTCTCCACCTTTGGGTGGTAGTAATCCGGAGATAGAACGCAACGTTGTTGATTTTCCAGCACCGTTGGGCCCTATTAAAGCGACAAACTCACCCTGGTCGACAGACAAGGATACATCCCAAAGCACCTGAAGGAAGTCGTAGCCGGCATTTAGATTCTTCAACTCAAGCATGAGAAATTTCCTCCTTGCCTAAGTAGGCCTCGATAACTTTAGGGTTTTGCAACACTTCATCCGGGGTGCCTTTGGCTATGGTTGTGCCATATTGGATCACCATGACCTCGTCGCAAATCCCCTTAATTAATTGCATAATATGCTCAACAGCAATAATGGCGACACCGGTATCTCTGATACGCTTGATCAAGGTTATTATGGTTTCCAGTTCTCCTGGAGTAAGACCAGAGGCCATCTCATCCAAGAGCAATAATTTAGGTTGGCATGCCATCGCCCGGGCCAAATCCAGACGTTTGAGCTGTACGGCATTCAAGTGTTCAGCTGGGGTGTCAGGTGGTTGAGAAAAATCAACGAATTCCAATGCATCCATTGCACGTTGTTCTGCAGGTTTGGATGTTGTATTGGTTGCGCCAAAAATGGCTCCGACTTTTACGTTTTCCAATACTGTAAGTTTTGGAAAAGGGCGTGGAATCTGGAAAGTTCTGGCCATCCCCAGCCGACACATTTCATCTGCTGACAGTCCTGTTGTATCTTTCCCCAAAAAAATTACCTTGCCAGAAGAAGGCGGAAAATAGCCGGCGATTGAATTGAGAAAAGTGGTCTTCCCGGCTCCGTTGGGTCCAATCAAGCCGTAAATTTGACCATTTTCGACTTCCATCGAAATCTTGTTGACCGCCGTCAAACCGCCAAATCTTTTGGTGACCTCATGGGTGTCGAGTATCAGCATAAGCTACCTCTCTATAAAAAGAGGGGGGTGGAGCAATCCTCCACCCCCACTCGTTAAGATAAACTCGATTAAGGCTTTGGTTGTAGTTCTTGTTCAGCCCAAGCGGATGGGAAGATAACCTTACCTTCTCCATCAAAGTACTGCAATACGGGGAAGATATAGTAGCCTTCACCAACAACCGGATCAGGTACAACATCAGGATTAGTAGAGTAGTTGCTCATCACGATACCATCTGTGTAAGCCCATTCACCTGTCCAGAGTTTCTCCTGAATGAATTGGTAAATAGTTTCGCTGGTCAATTCGCCATATTCTTCGTAGGTGGCGTTCGCCATGGCAAGCCAGAAGTTGATCCCGTCGTAAGAGAGACCGCCAGCGGAAGGGCTGGGGGGGAAGCCGGCCTGGGCTTCGAACTCAGCAGCAAAAGCCTTACCTTCATCTGTGGCCCAGCCAGGAATCTGATCCAGTACGTAGTTGGAAGCATCACCAATGGACTCATACCACTCACCGAACCATCCTAAGCCATCCATGATGACCAAGCTGTTAAGCCCGACTTCGTCAATCTGCTTGATAAAGTTGGAGACCACAGGCAAAGCCGTACTGGTGCCAGCGATAAGAGCCGGGTTGAGGTCTTTAAATTTGTTGAGCAGGGGATAGAATTCGGTCTGGTCGATAGCGAAGTACTCTTCAGCTACAACTGTCCAGCCAGCATCTTCTAGCTGGCCCTTGATGGCAGTTCCAAAGCCGCGGCCCCAGTCGGTGTCTTCACCGAAGATAGCTACGGTTTTTTCCTCAGGTGTCCAGGCACCGCTAGCAATTGCTGCTTCCAAAGTTTGCACGTAGGGCAGCGTAATCTTATCCTGTGAAGGCCAGCCTTTGAAGGCCCAATACCCGTAGTATTCAGGGTCAGATTCAAATGTCTCATTGACCACTGCGGTAGCGCCGAAGCCGAATACATGCGGGATCTGGTGCTTGGCAGTGACTTCCATGACTGATACAGCCACAGAGCTATGCCAGTTGATCGCACCGGCTTGGATGCCATCCTGGACAACAGCTTGCTCGTACGCTTGAGAAGCTTTGGCGGGGTCGGACTGGGAGTCGATCCACACCGGTTCGATCGTGTACGGACCGACTTTGTAATCGACAGCCTCAAGAGCCATGGTGGCAGACTGCTTGAACTCATCGCCTGTGCGAGCGCTTGGCCCACTGAAGGGTCCCAGAACGCCCAGTTTGAAGACCATATCTTCCATGGGTTCTTCAGCAGGCTCTTGAGCAGGCTCTTCTGCCGGTTCTTCCATAGGTTCTTCTGCCGGTGCCGCCGCTGATTGGCAGGCACTCAAGGTGAGTGATAGTGCCAGCAGGATGGCAAAAACAGTGAACAAAATTGATCGTTTGGTAATCATTCGTACTCCTCCTATTAGAGTATAGTTGAAAAGAATAGATCAGAATTTTAGTTTGGTATGTGGGGGAATCTTTGAGATACACCTCCTTTATCGTGCTGATAGCGGGGAAAAAGAAAACACGCGTCACTCACATTAAATAAAAGCGTGGCTTTTGGCACTAAAAGTAAGGGAGTACGCTCAGGCGTCGGGGCTATCGTTTGCATGGAAGGTCAAACAATACTAACTTTGCCTAGAAAAACGAAGATCTTACTATAAAAAATCAATGAGTTTTGCCGTTATACAAATAAAGGAAGCAAATTGTTATTGATTTAGATACTGATATTCGGAGGAATCGAGAAGATGTCTGTAATATCTCTAGCGTATATCACTAATATATCAGAAGAAGTATAGCCTGTCAATTTGTGGTTTGTAAAAAATGTACAAACGATGAAATAATATTTTTGAACAGTTCGTACAAAAGAGGGTATGCAAGTCGGGCATACCCCTTCCTGTGTTCTTACTTGCTTATACGGAAACGAATTTCTTGGCCAAATCAGCAGCAGATGCCGCGTTGGAAGCATAGCCGTCCGCCCCGATCTGATCGCTGAAAGCCTGGGTCACGGGTGCGCCGCCGATCATGATCTTGACCTTGTCACGCACCCCCGCCTCTTCCAAGGCCTTGACGGTATGTTCCATAGAACGCATGGTGGTAGTCAAAAGCGCCGACATGCCCAGCACGTCCGGTTCGAACTCCT
>JBAVJG010000444.1:0-2024 GCA_049687655.1 Anaerolineales bacterium
GCTGGATTCGTTCCAGGGGGCCATCGGTTCTTTCGTCTTTCGATCTTTGACCAATTCGATGACCCCAAACAATCCGATACTGCGGACATCACCCACCGACGGATGACTTTCTCCCAAATCGGACAGCATCCGCTTCAAAACCGGGCCCAAACCTGCTACCCTTTCGACGATTTTATCATCCCTCATCACCTGGATATTAGCCGCCGCCGCCGCCAGCGAAACCGGGTGTGACGTATACGTCAGCCCCGACTCAAAGACAGTTTCATCAAAAGCCGCCGCGATCTCCGGCTTCATGGCCACCGCCCCCAAGGGCGCGTAGGCTGAGGTCAGTCCCTTAGCCATGGTCATGATGTCAGGCACCACATCCCAATGTTCGACGGCAAACCATTTGCCGGTGCGCCCAAAACCGGCCATTACCTCGTCCGCGATCATAACGATGCCATATTTGTCACACAGTGCGCGCACACCCTGCATATAACCCTCGGGTGGGATGATGATACCGTTCGTTCCGGTGACCGATTCCATCAGGATGGCAGCGATGGTCTCCGGGCCTTCGTACCGAATAATCTCTTCCAGATGACTGAGGTAATCCTGCGCGAACTCCGCTTCGGGAATGTCGGGATTGGTGCGGTGGAAGGTGGAACGGTAGCGATACGGATCAAGAAAATGGACCACGCCCGGCATGGTCAGCGGCTCCCACATCTGGCGGCGTGGGTCACCGGTGGCAGCCATCGCGCCCATGGTCGCACCGTGGTAGGAGCGATAGCGGGTCAGGATCTTGTGCCGGCCCGTGTATCCGCGAGCAAGCTTGATCGCGTTTTCATTGGCATCCGCTCCCCCTAACGTAAACAGGACCTTCATCAAGGCCTGATGCGGGGTCACGTCCGCCACGGCTTTGCTGGCAATCGCCCGGATCTTGGTTGTCATGCCGGGAGCGGCATAGGACAGTTCGGCTACTTGCTCCTGCATGGCCTTGATGATGCGCTCTTCGCCATGCCCGACGTTGACGCACATGGTCATCGAGTTGAAGTCAAGGTAGCGTTTATCGCTGGTATCCCAGAAGTAGACGCCTTTGGCGCGCTTCACCGGGATAGGGTTGACTTTAGCCTGAGCCGACCAGGTGTAGAAAACGTGCTCTTTGGAGAGTAGAAGAATTTCGTCGTCAGGGAGATCGAACATGTTGCCTCAACTAGAGTGAAAAGTGAGAAGTAAAAAGTAAAGAGTATTGACGGTCAGACTTTTTTACGTTTTACTTTTTACGTTTTTTTGCATACCGATTATACTGCCTACACATCTTTCGAAAAGGATATCATGGAACCTTTCCCCTACAAAAAGCTAGTCGTTATCGGCACCACCAGCTCAGGCAAATCCACATTGGCAGAAAGGCTGGCTAACAAACTTGGATTGGAATTCATAGAGTTAGACGCGCTAAACTGGGGTCCAAACTGGACAGCCGCGGGAGATGAAACCTTGCGCGCCCGCGCCGAGCAAGCCACCCGCTCCCCCAACTGGGTTGTAGCTGGGAATTACAGTGCCACACGACCGGTCACCTGGCCGCGCGCTGAAGCGGTTATCTGGCTGGATTATTCACTATGGGTGATTTTCTGGCGTCTCTTCCGGCGCACCTGGAAACGGGTATTCTTCAAGGAAGAGTTATGGAATGGCAACCAAGAACACTTATCGATACAACTCAAACTCTGGTCCGAAGAGTCACTTTTCCACTGGCTGTTCAAGACCTACTGGCGGCGCAAACGTGGGTATCCGCAGTTGTTTGCATTGCCGGAGCATGCACACCTAAAGGTTATTCATTTTAATACGCCACAAGAAACAGAAGTATGGATGGAAAATATCGAAATTAAAGATCAGGCAAATGTCAAAGCATTATTAAAAGAATAAAGCGGAACAAGAAGTGTATATCTCATTCCGCTTTATCTTTTCTTCCCTTATTTCACTTGATCAGGAAGACAGGGTTTAGTCTGTCGATTACTCAACCTCCACCGGCACAAGTTTGTTCTCATAAGTGC
>JBAVJG010000445.1:0-2767 GCA_049687655.1 Anaerolineales bacterium
TGGGGATCAGGCCGGAGTAGCGGCACTTAATGTCGAAGAATTTTTCCATGCCGATGTCAGCGCCGAAGCCTGATTCGGTCAGGATGTAGTCACCCAGCTTGAGAGCGATGCGGTCCGCGATGATCGAGCTGTTGCCGTGTGCGATATTGGCGAACGGGCCGGCATGGATGAAGGCCGGGGTGCCTTCCAATGTCTGCATCAGGGTCGGTTTGATGGCGTCTTTCATCAGCACGGTCAACGCGCCGGCCACGCCCAGGTCTTCGGCAGTCAGCGCCTCGCCAGCCTTGTTGGTGGCGAAGACCATGCGGCCAAAACGTTCGCGCATATCGGCCAGGTCGGTGGTCAGGGCCAGAATGGCCATGATCTCGCTGGCGACGGTGATATCAAAACCGGTTTTGCGCGTACGGCCTTTTTCGTTGGGGCCTTCACCGATGGTGATGCCGCGCAGCATGCGGTCGTTGGTATCCAGCACGCGGTTCCAGGTGATGGTCTCGGGATCGATGTCCAGACGTGCAAAGCGGCTGCGTTCTTCCTCGGTCAGGTCGTTGGGATCGGTCTTGTCGATGCCCAGTTTCTTCAAGCGTTTGAGCATGGACAGGGCAAATGTGCGGCTGCCATCTTTCGCGGGCGGGCACAGGCGGTTGAAGAGCGCTTCATCGCTCTGTCCCATTTCGTGGAACATGCGCGTATCGATCGCAGCCGCCATCAGGTTGTTGGCCGCGGTGATGGCGTGAATGTCACCGGTCAGGTGCAGGTTGAAGTTCTCCATCGGGATGATCTGGCTGTAACCGCCACCGGCTGCGCCGCCCTTGATGCCAAAGGTCGGGCCTTGCGATGGCTGGCGAATGCAGGTGAACACGTTCTTGCCCGTATGAGCACCCATTGCCTGGCTCAGGCCAACGGTGGTGGTCGTTTTGCCTTCGCCCAGTGGGGTGGGGGTGATTGCGGTCACATCAATGTATTTGCCATCAGGAAGATCCTTCAGGCGTTCCAATACACTGAGACTGACCTTGGCCATATACTTGCCATGCGGCTCAAGTTCGTCTTCCAGCAGGCCCAGTTCTTCGGCCACTTTGGTGACGGGTTTTGCGAATTCCATCTGGGCTTGTGCGATATCGATGTCCGTGGGAACGGGCTTCAAGGTCTTAAGCTCAATGGCTTCAAATTCAACTTTACTGTTTCGGTATTTGGACATATTCTGCTCCCTTTTCTGAGTCAATGTACCCCTATTTTCTAAGATTTTTGAAATTTTCGCAAGAGACGTAATTCCCCGATTGTTGTGCAATGTGTCACAATTCGTTACGCCGTGACTATTGTACCAAGAATTTCTCCCAACAATGCCTTTCGCAGATTCTCAGGAATTTCACCGGAGAAAATCTGTATTGTCAACCCGGGGACCTGTTCCGCAAGCTCCAACATCTGCCGGACTTTAGATTCCATACCCCCTGTAACATCTGTGCCGGTTGCTTCTCCTGTGTTCTGACGGATCTGGTTGAACGATTCGCGCGTCACTTTCCGGACCCTGTGCTTGCGTGCCGGAAAATCGGCCCAGACCGCCTCTTCAAGCCCTGCCAGTAAAATCCGCCCCGGATGCAGTTCTCTTGCCAAATGCTCAAACAATTCTTCGGTGGATAGGATAGTCCCGCCTTTATCCCGATCAAAGATAACATCCCCGTGTACTATCGGGACGATACCCATTTCTAACGCATACTCGATCTGAGATAAGTCCCATCCTGCCACGCCTCCGTTTTTAGACCACACACTGGCCGCCGGGGAAAACGTCATTGCCGGAACTTCAGCCTCGTACAATGCCTGGACAACATACCGGTTGAGCCGCGAAGCCTGGTACCAAACTTCTGCAAAGCCTCTCCAATAGCCCCCCTCCATCTCCCCCCCTTTTCTTTGAAAATGGGGGGAGTGCCCCGTAGGGGCGAGGGGGGTAGGGGCTCCTTCCCTCGTCCCATACACTTTCGCCGCTGTATGCCCAAAGGAGCCAGAACCATGCCCTAGAACCAGAAGCAGGTCCGGACGAGTCTGAAGCGCGTGGGCGATCTGGCGAGCCAGGTCCTCCAACTTGTCCAATCGTACGGTGTACGGTGATGTTTTGTCAGTAATCAGCGATCCGCCAAGTTTGAGAAAGACCAGTTCTCGCATATGACTGTTTTACCACAAACTGAATTGCCATCAAAGGGCGCTTGATTGTGGACATAAAAAATTTTACAATATGTCGTGACGCAACATGTTGTAGCGCGCTATATAAGGAAAGACTATGGAAAAAATCAGATCTCTGGCATATTGAACCTGACAAGAGTCTTGTTCTTTGTAAATGCAACTGTGTGGCTGATTCTCGGTGTGTTAAGTGCCTTTCGGTTTGTGGATGACGGCAGCCTAATGCGTTTGGTATATACAATTCTGATGATTGCCAATGCCGCTATCATGGTTTGGTTTGGCGTGAAGATTGTTTCCAGACGAAATTGGGTGTTTTTCCTCGGGATCCTGTACATGGCACTCAATATTGTGCTGTCCATTACAGATCAATTCGGGTGGATCGATGCCCTGATCCTGCTGCTTAATCTGGTTGTGTTAGGCCTGCTGTTTATGACCAGACAACGAATAAATCGAACCAGACAAGCTTCTTCGAGAGATCTGTAATCCTATGAAATATGATGAAAATCTTCCGCTTTCTGAGGCTGTTTTCTTTATCCTGCTCAGCTTATTGCCCGGATCGGAACATGGCTACGTCATCATGAAGGATGTAGAGGCCTTG
>JBAVJG010000446.1:0-2028 GCA_049687655.1 Anaerolineales bacterium
TTCGACGCACTGGACGGCCTGGTCAGGGCGGTTGTCCGTCTGGAAAGTTTGGGATTTACTACCGTTGAGAAAATCCTATCTATTCTCAAATAAGGAGTGACGATGAATACCTATTTATCCTTCTCGATTGAACTCAGCCTTACCATTCTGGCCTGCGTATTGATCACCAACTACCTGCACCCATATCTGAAACGTGTGCTGGTCGACTTATGCAAGACAGAAGAGCGCGCGCAGTTCTGGATGGCGTTTTCCAACATCCTTTTGATCGGCCTGCCTTCGATCATTGCCCTGGGATTCCATCCCCAGGCCTTTACATCTGAAGCGGCAATTTTTGAGATTATCGGTCGTTTGAGCGCCAATCTGGCAGGCTATCTGTTCGCGTTGGTAGGGATTGGGATCATCGTTACATTTTTCGCAATGGCAGCTCCCAGACCGAAGGCCGAAGCAAAATGAAGATCGCGGTTACCGGCGCATTCTCATACTCGGGCAAGTACATCACCCACCGGTTACTGGAGCGCGGCGAGGAAGTTATCACGCTGACCGGGCACCCAAACCGACCTGATCCTTTTGACGGTAAAGTAAAAGCCTACCCGCTGGACTTCGAAGATGAAGCCGAACTCACATCATCGCTTCAGGGCGTGCACACTTTCTACAACACCTACTGGGTACGCTTCGACCGTGGCGAAAACACCCAGCCGCGTGCCGTGGGGAACACACGCAAGCTCATCAGGGCGGCTGTCCACGCAGGAGTGCAGCGTATTGTGCATATCAGCATCACCAAACCTTCACTCGAGTCAGATCTACCGTATTTCTGGGGGAAGGCTGCCAACGAGCAAACCGTGAAGGAATCCGGGATACCGTACGCCATCCTGCGCCCCACCGTGCTCTTTGGCAATGAAGATATTCTGATCAATAACATCGCCTGGCTGCTGCGCCGTTTCCCATTTTTTGCTGTCCCCGGTGACGGTAGTTATCGCTTGCAGCCTGTCTTCGTGGACGATCTGGCAAAACTGGCTGTAGATGTTGGTTATACGCAGGACAATGTGATTTGGGATGCTGTTGGACCAGATGTCTATACCTTCGAGGAGTTGATCCGCTTAATCAGTCGGACGCTCGGACTCAACCGGGGCCTGGTTCACGTTCCCCCAAAGTTAGCCCTGACTGCAGCGCAGCTCCTGAGCACCTTCGTTGGCGATGTGCTGCTGACCCCTGAAGAAGTGGACGGTTTAATGGCTGGCCTACTGGTTTCGGATGAGCCGCCACGCTGCAAAACCCGTCTGGCAGACTGGCTAAAAGAGAACAAAGAAAGTGTAGGAGCACACTACGCTTCCGAGTTAAAGAGGCATTACTGAGTCTTAATGTAAAAAAGCGCCTCATTCAGGATGAGGGGGACTTCCTGAATGAGGTATGCTGATTGTATATACTCATTCATTGAGCGTCAGATACTGAAGTGGGATTTTAGTAGATACTCCAGAGGGGTTTGTAAGCTTAATATCGGCTCTCTGGACTTTTCACGGAGAATCCTAAAGAACCTTAATGTCGAGACAAGCTGAGTTAATCAAAACTTTATTTCCCTTTCGATTCTTCGGAATCACGATCAGTTTTTGAAACCTGCGTGATATTGTTCCCCACCGCAAACTGTCCACTGACATTACCTTTAATGGAGACATTGACATCGCCGGATCCAGGTTTCTCTGGCGATGAAACAGAATCTGTTGAAGGGCGATGTGTGACCTGTTTGTCTGTAACAGGCTCCACGTCAAAGAGCTGCCCGTCCGGGGAACGCATGTATAGCACGGGGATGCCCCACTCAATGTCCTGGCCCTGCGTGTAAATCGCTTTGCGGGCTTCGGCCAGGGCCGCATCCACGGGATAATTATCAGCCAGCGAGCGGTAGAACTCACGCGCGAGAGTCACCGCGGTCCGCTCACTAATCTCGAACTGCATGGCGATCACCGCCGGAATTCCCTGCCGGACAAGCTGCTGCGCTACGCCCGCATATGGATCGGACGCAGACGTTCGCGCGCC
>JBAVJG010000447.1:0-4790 GCA_049687655.1 Anaerolineales bacterium
TTATTTATTATTCGAAAACAGGTGGAATTTGGAATTGACCGTCTTCCTGCTTTGGAGCATTTTTGAGCAGGTCATTTTTGGACAATCCGGGGCGCGGCTCGTCTGCGCGGAGCGGCATCTGCGCTACTGATACGCTGGCTGTCGGCAGTACATCTTTTGTGTCCAGTTCCTGTAATTTGGCAACATGGTCGAGGATGGCCTCTAACTGTCCGCGGTAACGTGCTTTTTGTTCCTCGGTCAATTCCAGGCGGGCCAGTTTAGCGATATGTTCGACTTCTTGTGGGGATAGTGGCATGGCGGAATTATACCCTCCTGGTCACAAATTGCGCCTTATTGCGGATAAAGGAAGCGTAATTCCCTGGCACCGCCCGCCAGGGCAGGTGTGTGACCGGGGCTTATATACCTGCTATTGTTCTTCTGCCCCTTGGGTCCACACGTCTCCATACCAGCGCAGGTACTCTTCGACGTGAGCGCCCCAGTAGGCTTCGTTATGCGCGCCTGGATACAGATGCCATTCATGGGGGATACCAAGATCTGTCAGTGAATTCTCGATAACGGAATTGAATCCCATCTCCGGATCACCCTCGCCGCCGTCCATGAAGATATTAGGCCAGGATGCGGACGGGATGGCCGCAAGCCATTCTCTATACACTGAGCGATCACTGCTGAAGACGGCCAGGGAATGCAAACCCAGCGTGCCGAATAGATCCCAGCGTTGCAGGCCAAGCCGGAAAGCCCAGCCGGCGCCGCGCGACATGCCGCCGATAGCGCGCTGCTCACGGTCGTTGATGGTGCGGTAATTTCGGTCAATGTAAGGGATCAGATGCTCCACCAGCCGCCCACCAAAACCGGGACCGGCTTGCACGTTCCAGTAACGGTCATCGGGGAAGACGATGATGAAGGGAGGTATTTCTTTATTCAGAATCAATCTGTCCATCATCTTGACCGCGCCCAGCCGCACCCACTGGTCATCGGTGTAGGTCTGTCCGTGCAACAGATACAGGACCGGATAGCGCTGTTCGAGCATCTCTTCGTAACACGGTGGCAGGTAGATCAGGTACTCCTGTGGCGGCACGGTTTCCTGCATGACGCCCTGACCCAAATGCCCCGGCTGGATCAGGCAGACAGGCGGAGTCATAGTTGTGGTTGGGGAGGGCAGTAACATCGGTGCTGACGTGTAGGTAGAGGTGGGGGGGATCGCTGTCGGTGTAGCAATGGGTTCGTTTGGCGGTGAGCAGGCCAAAGGTCCGGCGAGAAGCGTGATGAGAAGAAGGAATCGATGTAGTTGTTTCATCATGTCAAATTTGCTTGCGATTTTTCAACCTTCGCATTATACTCGTGTCGCTCGGGGCGTAGCGCAGTTCGGTCAGCGCACCGCGTTTGGGACGCGGGGGTCCCCGGTTCAAATCCGGGCGCCCCGACCAATGAACCGCTGATCCTTCACTGATCGGCGGTTTCCCCATTTTAGGGGATGGCAGCATCAATAAAGCACCTCACCTTTGTGTTAAAATAAATGTGGAGGGCCCCATGGCAAAGAAATTCGATGGAGTGATCGAAGCAGTTCGTTACAATCCAGAAGGGCAGATAGCCCTGGTGCGTGGCTATGAGCTGCGCGGTGTTACCTATTCAGACCGTATCTTGCTCGACCGCGAAACTTTGCTAGAGCGATTGAAAAACGGTAAAAAATTTACCACTGGCCAGCGCAAGGAATATTGGGGTAGTACCTTCGAATTCGGCAAGAAGGTGAAAGTTGTCAGTAATAACGGCGAAGACATTCTAACCACTCGTGATGATGCGTCTCACCATGATGAACTTGAGGAGACCCCGGCTTTCTAGCAGCCGCCTCGAACTGGACCCGGAACCTGTTCCCAATGAAAATAATTGACCAGACCCCCCTGCTTAACGAAGAAGGCGAAATAGGGATTATTCAGCGCGTGCAAGGTACGCTCAAGTATGGTTTCCAATGGTATCCCGAGATGGAAGCCCAAAAGAATGTACTTGCGCACCTGTCGCGTGCTTTGGGAAAAGGCTATACAGCCATCCGTAACCAGACATTAGGCGCAAGCGGAATCACCATTCCTATTGCGCTGGTGGGTCCGTCAGGTTTATATGCGGTGCATGTTACACACCTGCGCGGCACGTATCAGGCGAGACGTGATGATTGGGGCCAGATGTTTGGGGTCAATTACAGGCCAGCCTCGGTCAATATACTGACTCGTACCCAACTCCTGGCAAGGGCTTTGCAGGCTTATATAGAATGGCAGGGAGTCGAATTGCCACAACCGGTTAATCCTGTGATCCTGGCGGCCAACCCCGGTTTGCATGTTGAATCGATGCAGCCTATCACACGTATCGTCCTGGCCGATGCTCTGGAGCGTTGGGCAGCCTCTTTCGAGAGTGCTGCACCTGTCTTCACAGTCGAGTCTGCTTATGAACTGGCAGACCGGATTGTCAACCCGCGCTCGCAAAAGAAAGAAGAGCAGCCTGCCCCAGAACCTGAAGAAGAGTCAGAACTTTCCCGCGCCGGAGCTATTTTCGCTGCCGCTGATGAAGCCGAGACCTTCGACTCCAATGACCTCGGTTTTGCATTTGAGGATGGGGATGGCCCGGCAGTTCCTTCAGAACTGGTCGAAACAAGCCCGGCAGTTCCCTTACCTTCTGATGGTGAAGCGAAAAAGCGCTTTCTGGGCTTGACCAGACCTCAATTGGCATTGCTGGGCGGGATGATCCTGGTCGAAATTTGTGTTTTGATCGGCTTTGCTTTGGTCATCTTTTTGAATACGTAATTTTCTTTGACAACTCCCTTCCTTTCAATCATCATTCCTGCTTATAATGAGGAACACCGTCTGCCCCGCACATTGGAGCAGATTTTTGCGTTCCTGGGCGAGCAAAATTACACGGCTGAAGTGTTGGTCGTTGAAAATGGTAGCAAAGACGAAACCTTCGAAATCGCCTCGGAATTTGCAAGACATAATCCGATCTTGCATGTTTACCAGGAGATAAAACGAGGCAAGGGCAATGCCGTCCGGCGCGGCATGTTGGAAGCGGGAGGGCATTATCGTTTTTTATGTGATGCTGATCTCTCGATGCCGATTGCCGAGGTCAACAAATTTTTGCCCCCTGCACTGAATGACATCGACATTGCAATCGCCTCGCGGGAAGTCCCGGGCGCGGTCCGCTACAACGAGCCACAGTACCGTCACTTAACCGGACGTGTTTTCAACACATTGATCCAAATACTTGTTCTGCCCGATCTGCAAGATACACAATGCGGATTCAAATGCTTTCGCGCCGAAGTTGCTGAAGATATTTTTCGTTACCAGACGCTCAATGGCTGGTCGTTTGATGTAGAAGTCCTGTACATCGCGCAACGAAAAGGCTATCGAATTTGCGAGGTTCCAATAAACTGGTACTTCAAAACGGATACAAAAATCAGTGTCTTGCAAGATTCCTGGCAGATGTTCCTGGATTTACTCACCATTCGCCGTAACGCACGTCGCGGCCTGTATGATTCCAAAAGCTGATTCCCCCACACTGAAATACGAGGCTGATCTGTGGCAGAGCGGACTGAGCCACATCGCAGGATTTGACGAGGCCGGACGCGGAGCCCTGGCCGGACCGGTAGCCGTGGCCGCCGTGATCCTACCACCCAACCCGCGTCTCACCCGGACTTTGGCCGGCGTACGCGATTCCAAGCAGATGACTCCGCTTCAGCGTGAAACCTGGGCACCGCGCATCAAGTCGGTTGTGCTGGCCTGGCGGGCAGACTTTGCATCCGTGGAGGAGATAGATCAATTGGGGATCGTGTGCGCGACGAGTTTGGCTGCCACGCGGGTATTGGAAAATCTTACTGTAGTGCCTGGTTACCTTCTGCTGGATTTTCGTCTTGGCTTGCCTGAATCTCCGCTGCCGCAAACGGCACTCGTCAAAGGCGACCAGATTTCACTCAGCATCGCAGCCGCATCCGTGTTGGCAAAAACAACTCGTGACGCACTGATGTGCGAACTGGACGAGCAGTATCCCGGCTACGGGCTGGGACAGAACAAAGGCTACGGCACGCGGGCCCATCGGTCCGCGATGATGCGTTGGGGGTATTCGGCGGTGCATCGCAAATCATTTAGCTTTAAAGAGTTACGCCATACGTAAGAAGACGTACGGCGTAAGTTGTAAAACGTAAATTGTTAGCTGTCTCTGCGGCGCAGGAAGAATTTCGTGATCTCTTCGGCCACGGCGGGGATGAGTGCCAGGCTGAGTACGACCAACCATTCG
Organism: Anaerolineales bacterium; assembly: GCA_049687655.1. Lineage (GTDB taxonomy): Bacteria > Chloroflexota > Anaerolineae > Anaerolineales > Villigracilaceae > JAABUE01. The sequence continues at coordinate 4,270 of JBAVJG010000447.1, forward strand.
GTTCCATTCAGGAAATGTGTGTTGAAGATGGGTTGCAGGAAGGGAACATTGACAACCAGCAACAGCAATATAATGGAAAGCGCAACTGCAGCCTGCATGTATTTGTTCGAGAAGATGCCAATTTGGAAGAGTGAAGCACGTTCCGATCGGACGGTATAGGCGCGGAATAATTCACACAGAGAGAGTGTTATGAAGGCCATCGTCTCGGCGGTTTGCACGTCCACACCGCGCCAGTCATGCTGGAGAAGGTAAGTAAGCGGATTGCCGACAGCAACCGCGCCCGCTTCAAGATGCCAGAGCAAACCCAACCCGAACGCAAACGAGACAGCGCCGGTCTGCGCGAAAGTCTGCACGGTGATGCCGATTCCCATGATCCGGTTGATGATGGGCTCGTCTTTAGCACGTGGCTTTCGTTCCATGATGTCGGGATCGCCTTTTTCCATGGCAAGCGCCAGGGCGGGCGCGCCGTCGGTGACCAGGTTGAGCCATAGCAGTTGGATGGCCGTCAGTGGGGTGGGCAG
>JBAVJG010000448.1:0-7408 GCA_049687655.1 Anaerolineales bacterium
GGCGTACACATGAAGGTTGTCCAGACTTCGCCGTTGAGGGTGAGCGAGACCGGGGTTTCAACAATGGTGTTACCCTCGATCGCCTCGTTTTTACGGGTATCGATCTGTAAATAATGGATGGGTTTACGGGGTTGGATCATTTTGTCTCCAATAAATACTGTTAATAAACCAATTGTAGCAGGTTTCATTTTCGTTTTGACGGTTGGCTGTGCGCGCATGTTCTGTCGTTTGCCAACCTTTTCCGCCGGGCGGGAGCGCAAAACCGACCAGATGTGATCCACTGCGATTTGACGCACCGGTCGCCAGCCAGTGGATTTCAAGGCGTCCCAGAGCTTGTCGCGATTGATGTCGGTTTTGACGCCAGAGGAGCCTTTTGGATAGGCTTCCCAGACCAAAGCATCCCCTGAAACAGTTTTGAATGCGGCAGGGACAAGTTGTTCCACTTCTGCCAGCGAGTTGACAAAAATCAACAGCGCATCCGATTATTGGGTGATGTTTATCTCTTCCGTCTTTAGAAAGTCATCGTAGCCTGCGGGGGAATTGATCAGCATCAGGCTTCGATTCCCTTTGAGCTGGAGTTTTTGGGCCAAAGTTGTCATATAACCCTTATTTTACCCGTTGATAGCTGAGTCTTGGAAAAATCGTCAGCGCGATTCTGACGATCATAAAGGCAACCTGTAGTGATTAGCATCACGGGCTGCTGGTGGCAGATGACGCGACCCATCTTCCGGCCTGGTTTGCAATTGCCTGCTGTTCGGCTTGTCGAAAGCGTTCGGCACAGCTTGAATTCGGAGGCATGTCCAGTGCTGTAGCAAATCCCTGTTCGACAAGTTCGTAATTGACAAAGGTATCCTCAACAAGCACATACCGTAATAAGCGTCCTCGGGAATCTTTATCAGAACGATCGGGAATCAACGTGACTTCTTTTCGATAAACCAAATCCACGTTCTTGAATGTCGCTTCAGGTCCAAATGGTTCACTCACGTTACCGTATGCGGGAACATCGATCCCAATATACCGAACAACGTACACATATTCACCGATGAACACTTTAATCGTATTTCCGTCGATGATCTCCAACACTTTTCCTGTCTGGGATGGATTGTCAGGAATGCAGGATGTAAAAGGGACTGTACTCTGTACAGAGGGGATGGGCGTACTGGTTGACCCCGTTGGGGTTCGAGTGGCGAGAGCAGCTTTGGGTGTGGGGAGATACAATCCCCAAGGTGTGTCAGTCGGTGTTGTGGGTGGAATCGGAGCAGCAACTTCTGTTGGTGATTCGGCATTTGAACTCGGCATTTTTTCTTTTGCCAGACTCCCTTTAAACATCCAGAAGACGATGAAAATCAATCCAACCGCTACTAGGGGCAATCCCAGAATGACCAGTCTTTTATTCCAGGTAATGTTCCCTTTATGATTGGATCTTTCGTTCTCTCTGAGCTTTCGATAGTACTCGAATGCCTGCTGCGCATCTTTCTCTCTACCAATCTGCTTGAGAGCCTCCCCAAGGATGCTCCAAGCCTTCACAGCTTGCGGATACTTCCAGGTAATGGCTTGCAGGTCTCGAATAACTGTTCCGATATTTTTCCCATCCCAGACCAGATGAGCGTAGGCATGTAATGCTTCAGGCAAATCCTCACGTTTAAGCGCGCTCCGGGCGTAAATGAGAGCAGGATCAAGTTCAGACTCGTCGGGCAGAGTCTCAAACTTCAGACCGCGGATCGTTGGGTAAGCGGGTATCTGCGACTGCACCTGGGGAAGCCGTCCAAACCATTTTGTGAGAAAGGATAAATTCCTTTTTCTTCGCCTTCTCAATGTTTGTCGGGGATCGAAAAAATTACGCAAGCCATCACCAACCATGCTCCATGCAATGGTGAACAAAGCAATGGCTGAAATAGCGGGAAAATATGTATACCAGTATAAAAATGGTTTGCTAGATGTGCCAACGATCCAATCACGCGATACGCTCAGAACTTGTCCCCAGTCTGCGATCAGACCATAGGGGGAGTTTCCAATGAGACCAATAAAATAGAAAAGCGAAACGATTGCAACCATGCCACCAATGTCCGACGCAATGAGAACATAAAGACCTTTGATCCCATTCGGTAGTATATGCTTGAACATGACCCGCCTGTTTGGAGCCCCGATCGATTTCGCGGCCTGAACGTATTCCTTTTCGCGTTCGGAGATCACATTGGCGCGAAGCAGGCGTGCATATTGCATCCACCCAAACAGAATAAGTGAAAGAATGATAATCAATGCATTCCTGTTTTCGTTTTGGAACGCGGCGATGGGATCCGTAAATCCCCCTCCTGGTAAGAAAGATGGTATGGCCACTTCACCAAATAATGCGAACATCAGCGCTGCAGCAGCTATCGATGGCATCGACATAAATGCATCTGTAACACGCATAATCAAATCACTAATTATGCCTTTGTAGTACCCGCTGATCAAACCCAAAATGACACCAATAAGAGTGCGCCCCAACGTAATCGAAATACCTACGATAAACGCCCTGCGCGCCCCCCAGATCAAACCATAAAACACATCATATTGGTCAGGTAATGTGCCCAATGGATGGTCTGGATTGGGAGGCAGAGGAAAATCCTTAAACCCATCCCGCGGAATAATGAAAGGTATTTCCGAGAATTCCCCCCTTGGCGGGGCAATGACGGGGGCCATGATAGCGATCACGAAAAAACCGAGAATCATCAATAAGCCAATGATCAATTCAATAAATTGAAATGCGATTCTCTTCTTATCATTCATGGTTAATGACCAACCGTTTCATTTTTTTTAATCGATCGATACTCGCGGATCTATGATTACAAATAGAATGTCGGCGCCCAGGCTGGCTAGCAGGGAAACCGCACTGCTGAGCAGGATAAATCCTATCGCTGCCGGGGCATCAAAATTCTGGATCGCTTCAATCGCCCATCTGCCAACGCCATTAAAGTTAAATAGCACTTCCACGACAATGATATTTCCGAATAACATCGCTGTTGCGACACCCGCGCTTGCAATAATAGGCAACGACGCATTTTTATATATATGAACTTGTAAAATGTTTTTTTCAGCTAGACCTTTTGCCCTGGCTGTTGTGACATAGTCCTGTGTGAATTCTTCCAGCAGCGATGATCGCATAATTCGTACGAACAACGCCCATTGGGAAACTGCCAGCGTGATACCCGGCAGCATCAAATGCCGAACCGCATCCCATGAAATATCAGGAGTTTCATTCAGTATCCCATCGATGATCAAAAACCCTGTAAAGCTTTGAAAATTTTCTGAGTTTACGATGCTGTTTGCAGAATAACTGAGGCGTTCCGGAGGAAACCAGCCCAACCAAGCATAAAAGATGGTCATGAATATAAGCCCGAGTATAAAGTTGGGAATCGCCCAGCCAACAAATGCAGTCAAGCGCACCCCGTAATCGGGAAGACGGTTTTGTCTGATGGCTGCCACGCCTCCCAGGATTAGAGCAAGTAACACAGAGGGTATCATCGCAAAGATGCCCAGTTCAATGGAGGCGGGCAAACGCCGAAGCAATCCTTCGAGGACCGGTTGCCGCCAGGACGACGAGTATCCCCAATCTCCTTGGAGCAGGTTGCGAATCCAATTCGAGTATTGGATGTAGAACGGGTCATTCAGTCCATAGCGTTCTATTGTGACCTGAACAAGTCTTTCGTATTCTTCGGCTGTGATATGCGGATTCACAGAAGGGATGTAGATTTCAGCACGCCGCTCAGCCGGCAATTGTAAGATAAGCACAAAGAGAATGGTCGTGACGATAAACATGACAAACGGTATGATAAGAAGTCTTCGTAGAATGTAATTGAGCATGGTAACCTCGTCACATTATTAGGGGCAACTGAACTGCATACGTGTTAAAATTGCCAATTCAACCTTATTTTATCTGATTTCATCGCCAACAGACCCAGATTCTTTAGGAATTGGAAAACTTTAGAGGTAAGGAGAGAAACATGAACACCTTTCAGCGTTATCTGGTGGATGAATTCGCCGAAGACTATCAGGAGCGACGCCTGACGCGGCGCGACGCGCTCAAGCTGATCGCTTCCGTGACGGGCAGCCTGCTGATTGCCGAATCTGTCTTGGCCGCCTGTACACCAGCGCCACTAGCGGCAAGCACGGAGGTCCAGCCAGCCATTCCCGAAACGGAAGCCACACAAGCGCAGGCTACGCAAGAACCAGAGGCTGCACCGACTGAGCCAGCCGGTGTCACCATCACGCCTGATAACCCGGCGATCGAAGCTGGACCGATTGAGTTCACGGGTGAGGACGCACCCCTGTTGGGATATTTATCCCGTCCGGGCGGGGACGGGTCTTTCCCCGTCATCCTTGTCTGCCACGAGAACCGCGGCTTGAATCCGCATATCGAAGACGTGACCCGCAGGTTGGCGATGGTCGGGTACGTAGCGCTGGCCGTCGACCTGCTTTCGCGGCAGGGCGGCTCCCCGCAGGTGGGCGAATCGAACGTCCCGGGCGCGCTGGGCAATATCGCCCCGAGTCAGTTTGTATCAGATTTCAAAAGTGGATGGGCTTATTTGCAGGAGCAACCCTTCGCGGATGCGGAGCGGGTAGGGATGCTGGGATTCTGTTTCGGCGGCGGCGTGACCTGGCTGATGGCGGTCGAAATGCCGGAACTAAAAGCGGCTGTACCGTTCTACGGACCGCCACCTCCTGAGGAAGACTTACCCAGAATCCAGGCGGCGGTGCTGGCAATCTATGGCGAGTTAGACGGACGCATCACCGGGACGGCTGAACGAATCGAGGCTGCTATGCTGGCGGACGGTAAGATCTTTGAAAAGGAAATCTACCCGAACGCTGACCACGCCTTCCATAACGACACCGGTTCGCGTTACAACCCCGAAGCTGCCATGGATGCCTGGGCGCGCACGCTGGATTGGTTTGGGAGGTACGTATAGGTCTTTGTTGCAGGTTTGCATTAGACCTCTTGCATAAGTACTCTTGTCGCCGTCCGGCGGCGAGACGCCGCCTAGAGCAATGCAAATCGATTGATTTTTGCAAGAAGTCTATTAGAAACCCCCAAATGACATGTGAAATAATCTGCCCATTGAGTTCGCTGGGTATGCGAAGAGTAACTTAGTGGGCTTCGGCGTTCAGAGTGGTTAATTCTTTCACTAGGATGACAAACTCCATCCCGTTACTACTTCGTTTGAAACCTTGTGATTGCTGAAATCCGCTCTTTTCCCAGACTCGCATGGCGCGTTTGTTGAAGGCAGCAATTGTCACACGCAGTTTTTCAGGTGCATACTTTTCAATCCCATTCCTGATCACTTCCTCGACGAACGCAACTCCCATTCCCTGACCGGTCAGTTCGGGCTTGATCATCAGACCAATGTCCAATGCTACTTCGTTGTAATCCCCGCCTGGGACTTGAGCGTCCTTCCCGTAGCTGCAATAACCAATCAACTCATCATTCTGATCGAGCATCGCATAGACGTTGTTTGCCGGGTCGATATTATATTGAACAGCGTCTCCAATTTCCTCCGATGGGCAGTTATAGACATCATAAGGCGGCTCGTATTCCCAATTGACAAATTCACGCGCGTGCTTTTTCTGTGCGGGGTGATAAGAAATGTTCAAATTACTCATTTTCATTTTGCCAGGGGCTCAGACGCGGAATCCAGGCCGGGACATTACGCTTGTAAGTCAAATATTCTTCACCAAACTTTTCCTCAAGCCAGCGTTCTTCCATGAGCGGAATGTAGAACCAGTGGAAGACAAATACGGCTGTGACAAAGATAAGGATTGGGACTGAACCAAACAACAACCCTTCTCCATACAAGGTGATGAAGACTCCGCTGTGCATCGGGTTGCGGACGTAACGATAGGGCCCTTCTACCACCAAATGCTCGGGTGGGTCCCACGGAGCCAGAGTTCCCTTTCCGCGACTGGCGAATAATCGAATTGTTGAGAAGAGCAATATCAGGCCAGGCCCGAATAATAATATCCCGAACAAGTACGGAAGAGCCACTATCCAACCGGATAAATCCCAGCCTGGGTTAAAGGAATCCGTCCACCACAGGATGAGACCGGGAATGACGATCAAAGCCATACCGGGTAAGGCAATGATGGAGCGTAAAGCACGAAAGTTCAAACCTGATTCGGTCATATCAATCTCCTGTTAGTCATCCCTCACTCGCCATTTCGAACAAAGCATTAACCGATTTCCAGTTCCTGGTTGTGGCGACCACTCCTAGATTCTTTTCGAAAAAATTATTCGATAGCTTTGTCCTGCCATACCCGCCCGGGCAGAACAGGAAGATTTCCTGCTCTCCAATTGCGAATTGGTCGACCTTATCTTCGTATTGACTTAAATCGTCCAGTTTCGATTTCTCCGGAGGCTCATATATAAACGTGACCAGGACCCTGATCGCTTCCTCCTCCGCGAACGGATGATTCTCGATAACACGCCGGAAATCTTCCCCGGTGCGGATCAGGACTGGAACGGAGAATCCGTACATCGATTCGATCTGCGCCTCGATGGAATCCCTGAGCTTTTCATCGTTCTTCTCCTCACTGTCAAAGACCACATTGCCGCTTTGCAGATAGGACTGGACGTTTATCAGCCCCAGCGATTCGTACAACTTCCTCAGATCCGCCATGCGGATTTTCTTCTGCCCGCTGACGTTGATTCCTCGCAACATAGAAATGTAAGTGTTCATAGCTATAGTATAGACTCGATTTAAGAGATTTTGTCCATTGGTTTCCAGTAGCTTTTCTGGCCATTGTTACGAATGAACGCAGTGCCAGGGACCTTCGATGACAACAGCAAGCCAACGCTCACAAAATCTCCCCCTGCTAACAGACTGCCAAGGAGTGAGATCCAGGTGAGACTAAGGATCAGCACTGGCGTCCAGCCTGTAAATCTTACTATCGCCATCAAGGCTAATGGTAGTAGCGACAGGAACAGATAAGGAGCAAGGAGCACAAACATGAATCGATTCCGGGACATCGGACCATCGTAGAATACATACAGAAATCCTTTCGGCAGCCAGAGGCCCACAACCGTGTTCACAGACAATCCCCAGCCAGGGCAACATAATGCGTGCACTATCTCATGGGTAGGGATGAATAGGATCAAAATAGCGATCAAAATTACGAGTATGAGCCAAGGTGGAATTTGGAGTATAGGGAACTGCATCTGAAATTCATTGAGGGGAAGTTGGATTGCCTGTGGGGTGAATAATTCCAGAGGGAATACAACTAGAAAGAATAACAACCACATCAGGAACAAGCCCAATGAGGCACGGAGCGCTCGCAGGTGAATCGTATCTAAATTTATATCAGGTAGGGCAGCCCAGCCTTCGGATTCGGGATCGAAGTCCTTGTTTTCCGGGAAGGCACCCAAATGAAAACGCAT
>JBAVJG010000449.1:0-2996 GCA_049687655.1 Anaerolineales bacterium
TCGAATCCTGGAAGTAAGGATAGGACTTCAGAAAGTCTTTGCTTAGTATTGTTACTTCCTTCCCATTGCTCAAGGTCGTTTTATCACTGATAACTTCCAGGAAGAATTCCTTCAGTTTTTCCTGCAAGTCTCCCAGCGCGGCAGAGTGACTTTCATGGAATAAATTTTGTGTGAGCTTTAGCAGACCTTCAAGTTTTTGCTCGGGAATTCCACGGTTTGATCCAAAAAAATAGGCGATGTTATGAACCAGGGCCTCAATATATTTTCTGAAACGCTTGAATTGATAACCCAGGAACGGAAATAATTGGTCAGGCGCGTCGTCGATATTTCTTCTGGCGGCCAGTAATTGCTGTTGAATAAAGGATTGCTCAGTCCCGGCAGTATTTACAACATCGAGCAAGGCCAGGGCAAATTTATTGGCAGGGATGTACGAAGGCCTGGCGCCCAATTTTTTCGATAACCCCTGGATTAAAGGATGGGCATAGAGTTGCTCAGCCCAGAGCTGGTTATTCCCTAACAAACGCCGGACGGCGGTTTCCAGGTCATTGGCACGCCATTTCAGGTAACTGGCGATCCACTCCTGAATGGACATGATGGCGACGCTGAGAATCAGCCACATGAAGATCATACCGATGGCTACGTCGAGAATGGCTTCTAAAGCTGAACTGTTCATGTTTCCATCCTTTGCTTCTTTTATCTGATGGGACTGTACCAGGATAAATAATTTTGCTGAGAAACTCAACAGCAATTATAGGATATTTTAGACACTCTGGGAATTTGCACGAAGTTTTTCAGGTATGCAAGGGGTTTATATGGCTTTGAATGTGCTCTGTGACAGGCACCCGCTGACACAGCAAACAGGCCGATGCTCACAACGGGCAGGACGCAGACATAAACTTCTTTATGGATTACACTTTTTTATGGCAGCAGGAACCTATTGTTGAGGCGCCAGGATGATTTCAGAGGCACTTTGCTCCAGATCGATATCAGCAGGGTCCCCGAAGTTATTGTCAATACGGACGATTTCTCCATTGGTGACCTGTGTAGTTATAAAGAATTGTTCGTTCTCAGTAAGGAACACAATCGCGAATTCCCCGGCTGGATAAGCTTCGTCAGAGTAAACCTGCGGCGAAACCCGATAAACAGCATACACATCCGATGCCTGAACTCCACCCCAATCGTCTATCTCGCTGCGGCGCATGTGATGGCCTTCCGGGCCCAGGAAAGGGAATACTTCTATTACTGTTCCTTCACCTTCGCCTTCTCTGCATTTGGGCGGGCCGCCCAGTCCCTCCACTTGGGTGCAGGCAAGCGAAATAAATTGAAGCAATTGAAGCTCATCTTCTGGATCGCCTGCCAGCACGGTATCAATGATGAGATCGAGGTCGGCAATCCCAGTGTGGCCGGGTTGTTCTTGGAAACTAATTTCAGGTTGAGGAGGCGTAACGCTTGTTTCTCTGCCCGCCGGGACTACAAACAATACCAGAAGCAGGATTACCAATCCGCCAATCCCACCGACCTTGGCCTGTGGGGCTTTGAACGACAGAAACCCCATGATCGTTCCCAGTAGAGAGACTGCCCCAATGACAAGGATGATGGTTCCCGGATTCTCTATCAGGTCGCTAAATACCGTAGCGAGTAACAAGAATAAAATTATGGTTCCCACACTCAGAACGAAGAGCACGAAAGATGTCCATGCCAAATACTTGTTGTTCGTCATGGCTAGTCCTTTCTAATGTAGGAACTACGCAGTTCACGAAAAGATACCGAAAATACGTAAGTCCTGCTATTGTAAACAGTAGAAATCGAATAGTTCTTCTTGATTATAGACGCGAAAAGGGGGGCAAATGTTTCCAGTATTAAAGAAAAACGGGACAGGATGAAGCCTGTCCCGTTCAGCGGTTCTACAGAATTTTTAAACCAGGTGCACAACCTTCTGCACTGGAAAGCTCAAACTGGAGTGGTTCAGCAACAATTCAATAGCTCTCTCTGCAATGGCTTGCGAGAGCCGGATGGGATATTTCCTGGCGGTCTCTTTTATAAGATCAGGGATCTCTTTCTCATGATATTTGATCAAGCCCAGTGAATCTTCTTTAAGCAGTCTCTCCATTTCGAAAAGGTCCAACACATCTTTCCAGATACCTGCTTCAAAGCTGACTGGTTTTTCCAACAATTTGAAGAGGCGTTCTATACGCTCACGGACAGGTTCGGCTTCATGATCGAAATCTTCCCAATCGGAGTCAATTCTGAAACCGGCTACGTTGAGATACTCTTCAATTGCCAGGCAAGCTACCGATAAAACCTTTACGGGCATGATAAATGGCGTGATACCTCGAGATGAAAGTTGATCGTGCTCTTCCTTCATCCGATAGATCGAACTCAGGTACTCGTAGCCCTGGTTCTGAAAACGACCGAGTTGTGGAGTGGGTGTAAGATTTTGTTCCATTGTTATACCTGATGTTCACTAAATAAGAGAAAGAATATCCTGTTTTTATAAAATACTTCAATCCCATGACGCAAAAGTACTAATTTGGTTACGCGGTTTATCTGACAAATTTGCAAAGATTTATACTTGACCGTGGTAACATCTCCCCCAATGGACCATCATGACCATGTAAACTTGCTCCGCCCTGTGGACCTGACTCCTGGCGCATCATGGGCGGACCTCGGGGCTGGTTCCGGCGCGTTCACATTAGTCCTGCGAGAACTACTCGGCCTCAGCGCAGACATCTACGCCATTGACCGTGACCAGGGGCGTTTAACACAATTGGAACGCGCCCACCGCGCCCGCTTTGGAGCCTCCGAGCATTTGCATCTCCTCTCGGCTGACATTAATGATGAGCTTGACCTGCCCCCGCTCGATGGTGTGCTGATGGCCAATTCCCTGCATTTTTTCAGAAAAAAGGAAAAAGTATTACGCCACGTTTCCACATTCCTGAAGCCGGGCGGGGCGTTTTTACTGGTCGAATACAACGTGGACCGGGGCAATCCCTGGG
>JBAVJG010000450.1:0-3573 GCA_049687655.1 Anaerolineales bacterium
ATAAAAAGTTGGCTAGTTGAGCAAGGCATCACGATTCAATAAAACGATAGACAAGATATTTACCTTTGAAATGACATTTTGATGACATTTATCATATTCGCAATCCCGAATACGCAGTAAAATACATTCAGGATTATGAATGTAACAGAAGTTTCCCCCGATGAAAGAATCAGTCGAATCTTTCGGGCGATCAGCACCCCTGCTCGCTTCCAGATTTTGACGGCCATTGGCAACGGCGAGGCCTGCGTCTGCCATCTAGAGGCCTTGCTTGATATGCGTCAGGCCTATATTTCCCAGCAATTGATGGAGATGCGCGATGCGGGACTGGTTGATACCCGTCGTGATGGTCGCTACATCTTCTACCGCCTGACCGAACCAGATCTGCTCAACCTGTTGATCGACATCGGCAAATTATTTGGCGTACCCACAGAAGAAATGGATAAATTATTGAACGCTGAGCCCCTGCCGCAATGTTGCTGTCCGGATTGTATTGCACAACTCAATCCAACGTTCAGCCAGGTCACCGATTCAACTGAGTCAGAAAAGTAAGTCATCAAGCCCTAAGCCCGTATTTAAGCTTAGGGCTTTCATCTACCGCGTTATATTCGTAATCTCGAATATAAAAACAGGAATTCAAAATGAGTGAAACTGTGATCGAATTTGTTGTACGCTTACTCTCCAGTGGCTTGGGCAACCTGGCCTCTTACCTGGCTGCACATGTACTCTTGTGCCTGCTGCCTGCCTTTTATATTGCCGGTGCGATGACCGCCCTGATCCCCAAAGAAACCGTCACGCGCTTTCTGGGGCGCAACACGCCAAAGATTATTTCCTACCCGGCAGCCGCAGCAGCGGGATTTCTACTGGCAGTTTGCTCCTGCACGGTGATCCCGCTGTTCGCAGGCATCCACAAAAAAGGTGCTGGATTGGGTCCGGCAATTACCTTCCTGTTCGTTGCGCCGGCGGTTAATATCCTGGCATTATCTTATACTGGAACCATCATCGGCATGGATTTGGCCATTGCCCGTCTAGTGCTTTCGATCGTCTTCGGGATCGGCGTCGGTGTAATTATGGCTCTGATCTTCCGCAAGGAAGACGCTGAACACGACAAAGCTACGGATGCCATGTTCGCCGGGCAGGCAACCATGCGTCGCGCGGCCATTATTTTCTTGCTGGTGCTGGTTGCTCTGCTTATAACCGGAACATTCCAGATCAATATCCTCAAGCACAGCTTTGCCGAAATCGCTTTGCCTGTCCAGGGCATTGACACTTTCCAGGATTTTCTCTATCGGCTGGTGCCATTTGACGCTTCCCGAGGCGAGGAAGGGGTCACAGCCCAGGGCGTAATCCTGATCGGAATGCTGGTTCTAATTGGATTGACATCCTGGAAGGGCATCGAACACATCCACGAAGGGTTCAACGCCTGGACCTGGGTCTCCATCGGACTGGTCGGTCTGACTCTGCTGGTAGCTGCCCTCGCTATGACACCGCACGCAGGCGGGCTGACCCTGTCCCTGACGGGGAAGTTCTTTGGTGTACTGCTTTCTGTTATTGTTTTAGGTTGGATGCTCAAAGCGCAACTTAGCGAAGACGAAACGCGCGATTTCCTATGGGAGTCGTGGAAGTTCGTCAAGCAGATCTTCCCGCTTCTGATCGTTGGTGTCTTTGCGGTGGGCATCATCCGCGAACTGATCAAACCCGAATGGATCGAAGCCATTGCTGGCAGCAACACCCTGCTGGGCAACTTCGTGGGCGTGGTCTTCGGCGTCTTCATGTATTTCCCGACCCTGGTGGAAGTGCCCATCGCCCAGATGTTCCTGGGCCTGGGCATGCACCGCGGCCCGCTGCTGGCCTACCTGATCTCAGATCCCGAACTCAGCCTGCAAAGCATCCTGATCACGGCTGCCATCATCGGGCGCACCAAAGCCTGGACCTACGTGGGCTGGGTAGCGCTTTTCAGCACGTTAGCCGGGCTATTGTACGGTGCCTGGGTGGATGGCGTCAGCTTGGGGTTGGTCGCGCTCTATCTGACATTATTCCTGGCCCTCCTGGCCGGGATCATGTGGCTGGTCAATCGTCGTCAGGCGAAGACCGGCATGGCTGTACAACATTCTTAATCTGGAGGAACATATGTTAACTATCAAAGTGCTTGGCTCTGGCTGCGCCAACTGTAAACGCGTCGAGCAGATCACCCGCAAGGTTGTGGAGCAAATGTCTGTGGAGGCTGAGATCGTCAAGGTTACAGATTATGCCGACATCATGGCCTACAACATCCTCTCCACGCCGGGATTGGTTGTCAATGAGCAAGTCGTTTCGACCGGTCGTATTCCCACTCCGGCAGAAGTGACCACCTGGGTAGCGAACGCGCTAGAAACAGCCTAATTCCAAAGTTACACACATCGTCTTCAAGAATCCTTTCAAAACTTTAATATGGAGACAACATGACACAAGCTCCCCCTAAACGACTTTCCTTCCTGGACCGCTACCTGACGTTGTGGATATTCCTGGCGATGGCGGTCGGTGTGGGTATCGGGTTCCTGTTTCCCGATGCGGTACATGCCTTCAATACGGCAGTCTCGGTCGGAACGACCAACATCCCCATCGCCATTGGCCTGATCCTGATGATGTATCCGCCGCTGGCAAAAGTCCATTATGACGAGCTGGGCGATGTCTTCCGCAACTGGAAGATACTGGGACTCTCCCTGGTGCAGAACTGGGTCATCGGCCCAATCCTGATGTTCGTGCTGGCGATCATATTCTTGCGCGGTTATCCCGAATATATGACCGGCCTGATCCTGATCGGCTTTGCGCGCTGCATTGCGATGGTCATCGTCTGGAACGAACTGGCCAAAGGTGATAATGAATACGCCGCCGGGCTGGTGGCCTTCAACAGCATTTTCCAGGTCTTGTTCTACAGTGTTTATGCCTGGGTCTTCATCACCGTGCTACCCACATGGTTCGGCCTGACCGGCTCGATCGTGGACATCACCATCGGCGAGATTGCCAAGAGCGTGTTTATCTACCTGGGTATTCCTTTCCTGGCAGGATTCTTCACGCGTTTCTTCATGGTGCGCGCTAAGGGCAAGGATTGGTATCACAAGGAATTCGTGCCTAAAATCAGCCCGCTGACCCTGATCGCATTACTCTTTACAATCGTGGTCATGTTCTCGCTCAAGGGTGAATTGATCCTAACCATCCCGCTGGACGTGGTACGGATCGCCATCCCGCTCTTGATCTATTTCGTGATCATGTTCCTGGTCTCGTTCTTCATGGGGAGAGCGGTTGGCGCGGACTACTCGAAGACTACCACCCTGGCCTTCACTGCGGCCAGCAATAACTTCGAATTGGCGATTGCTGTGGCCGTGGCGGTCTTTGGCATCAACAGCGGCGCAGCCTTTGCGGCTGTGATCGGTCCGTTAATCGAGGTGCCGGTCATGATCGGGTTGGTAAATGTGGCATTCTATTTCCAGAAGCGCATGTTTGGTGGGGCAGTCTCGTCCGCGCCGGAAATGGCCGTTGCGGCAGCAGAAGCCTGCCCACCAGATGAGAAGTTGGTAAAGTAATACTGTTTGTAAA
>JBAVJG010000451.1:0-1965 GCA_049687655.1 Anaerolineales bacterium
TTGAGATGCACCGCCGGGGCGATGATGTGCGAGGGGCCTGTTCCCGCTAGTTGGATGATGTACTCGCCCAGATCGGTTTCGAGCGTTTCGATGCCTGCTGCTTCAAGGGCGTGGTTCAGTTCGATCTCCTCGGTCGCCATCGACTTGGACTTGACTGCGTGCTTGACGTTGTGCTCTTTGGCGATCTGAGTAACGATTTGACGCGCATCCTCCGCAGTGGCAGCCCAGTGGGCGTGTCCGCCCGCAGCCCGGAGTGCCGCCTCGAAACGTGTTAGGTAGAAATCCATATTTTCGATAGTGTGCAGACGGATGTCCGAGGCGATCTGGCGCAATTCATCCCATTGAGGGAGTTCCGCCACTCGAGCGGCGCGCCCACCCACGAAACGATCCGTTGCATGCTGGACGGCCGCCGGGATGCTGGCTGGGATATGCTCGGTGTATTCTTCAAATCCAATATATGTTGGGGTTTCGCTCATACAATTTCCAATTCACCACAAAGCCACGAAGTCATAAAGACACTAATTGTAGTAATTATTACTGGGACGACAACAAATCAATAATATGCATGGCACGGATGTTTGAACCAGCTTTGTGAAGACCGCCTGCAATATTCATCAGGCACCCGGGCTCACAGGTAACAACCGTGTCCACGCCGCTGGCGATGATGTTATTGACCTTGTTTTCCATCATCGAGCGGCTGACTACAGGAAAAGTAACCGTGAAAGCACCGCCAAACCCGCAGCAGGTTTCTTCCTCATTCATCGGGATGAACTCCAGGCCTTCTACAGAGTTCAATAAGGTTTTGGCTTCTGTCTTCAGTCCCATCTCGCGCAGGTAATGGCAGGAAGCATGATAGGTAACCTTATGCGGATACACCGCCCCCACGTCCGTGACTTTGAGTACGTTGACCAGGTATTCGGTCAATTCGTAGATGCGGGACGAAATGTCCGCCGCCAGTTCATATTCAGGTGTGCCTTCAGGGAATAATTCCAGATAATGATGCTTGACCATGCCGACGCACGAGCCAGACGGTCCGATGATGGGTGCGTCAAACTGACCGAAGGCATGCAGGAAGTTGCGAGCCACGGCACGGGTTTTGTCTTCAAAGCCGTTGTTGAATAGCGGTTGTCCACAGCAGGTTTGTTCCGGTGGAAACACCAAATCCACGCCCAGACGCTCCAGCAATAACGTCATATTCTGGAGCGTTTTGGTGTAGAACTGGTCGCCTAGGCAGGTAATAAACAGGGCAGCTTGTTTCGCTTTGGCTGACTCGCGCGTTACCATTTTGTATACGACTCGCTGTGCTTGCGATACTCGATGAATTCCTCCCCGAGCAACTTGTTCTCCAGAATGATGTCGCTGACTTCTTCCAAGGCAGAGACCCAATGATAGGCTTCTTCCAGC
Organism: Anaerolineales bacterium; assembly: GCA_049687655.1. Lineage (GTDB taxonomy): Bacteria > Chloroflexota > Anaerolineae > Anaerolineales > Villigracilaceae > JAABUE01. Next base: position 1,405 of record JBAVJG010000451.1, read on the forward strand.
GTTTGACCGATAGCGAAACAGCCGTGCCCGCGCTGCATGATGATTTTGTAACCGCGCAATGCTTCAGAGACAGCTTCAGCCATCTCGCTGGAACCAGAGGCCATTTCCACTGAAACCACCGGGATTTTTCGCAACAAATAAGAACCTTCATTATCAATGGGAATAATTTCATCGCGGCTCAAGCTCAAGGTGATGGCGGTGCGTGGATGGGCGTGGACAATCGCCAATGCTGAAGTCTTTTCGTAGATCGCGCGATGTACGATCAATTCAGTGCTGGCACGTACGATGCCGCTGTCTTTGCCTTGAAAGCTGGTTTCCACAAAATCAGAGTGCTTCAAGCGCCCAAACTGGGCCCCACGGCGCTTGATAATAATTTTATCCCCTACACGCACGCTCATATTGCCGCCGTGGGAGCTGGTCAGGCCGGTGACAAAAATATCTCGGCCAATATCTCGAAATTCTTCGTAAAGTCGTTGATCAATCATTTTCAGCCTCGATTGCAAATTCTAAAGAGAGTTCTTTCAATTTTTTAGGTTTGGGCACACCATTTTGATTCCAGCC
>JBAVJG010000452.1:0-11376 GCA_049687655.1 Anaerolineales bacterium
CAGCGTACACTGGGGGTAGAAATGGAAATGAAAATGCCCCACATCCTGCTTGCCGATCGCAACAAAAATTCGCGTTCTGCACTTGGCCTCCTGCTGGAGACTCGCCTGGGTGCAACTATCGTTGGGGAAGCCTCCACGATGGAGTGCCTGCTGAAACAGGCAGCTGAAATCCGTTCGGATGTGGTGCTCATCGAATGGGAATTACCCGGGAAACCGGAAGCAGACCGGATTGCCCTGCTCCGATGTGTAGCACCCGGGGTGCAGATGGTCGTTATGAGCGCGCGTCCACAGTCCGCAGCACTGGCAATCGGGGCAGATGCCTTTGTCAATAAAGTTGATCCGCCGGAATATATTCTGGCCGTTCTTAAAGAAAGGAGTAAAAAATGAGCCGCGCTTTGATTATTTTCTCATTAGCAGCAGTCCTGATGTCGACTTTGAGTATGCCTTTCCTGGTACTTCATCCAGGCGAATCCATGGTTGGTGGGAAATATCACATTACCTCCGATGCACGCTTGGAAGAGGATCTGAGCTTCTATTTTGCCCAGGTGACGATCGATGAGGGTGCATCGGTAGATGGTCATATTTTCCTATACAGCAGCACTTTAGATTTGCAAGGGTACGTGACTGGGGGCGTTCATGCCTTCGAAAGTGACCTGACCCTGCGTGAGTCAGCCCAGGTAGGAGGCAAAGTCGATGAAACTGACTTCATTCATTGGACCCTTTTACTGCCTACCATTACACAAATTCCATAACTCAGGGATTCGAAAAAAAATGCTACAAGGATTTTTGAAATGAAAACTGCTCCTGTATCTTCACCTATCAGTCTGAACGTTATCATCCTCGCCCTGTTGTTTGCTGCAATAGTTTATATTGGTGCAACAGGCAAAAAGTTCCCCTTGCTCCCCAATGTCCGTGTGGATATCCTCTTGTTGATCGTGATCGGGATGACGATTTGTGCACTGGGTGGCATCGGTCGCGTGGCGACAACCGGTCAGTGGTTGCATCCGCTTTCGATCATTGGGTATTTGCTGGGCGGATTGATCCTGATCGTTGCTTCGGCAGTTTTTTTCGGCTGGAAACTGCCCTTTATCCAGAGCGACCAGCAGGCTTTGCTCGCCATCGCTATCCTGGCGGGTATCAAAGTGGTCAATGCGATGGCGCACAGCTTTTTGTTTCCTGGCGTGTGAAAGGAAATCAGCATGTTGCAAATCCTGATCACACTATCCTTTTGGATGCATTCGCTGGCCACTGTCATCTTCATCGGACACTACCTTTTGCTCAGCCTGATCTACCTGCCTGCTCTGTCGAAACAAGAATCGCTCGATAGTACGGGTGCATTGCTGAGCGCGTTTTCGAAGCGCAGTCGAAGCTGGTTGTATGCATCATTGCTGATCTTCCTCATTACCGGGACATATCTCACGTTTGTTGACCCAAACTATATGGGTATCGGTAATTTTAGCAATTCCTGGGCAATCCTGATGTTGATCAAGCACATCCTGATCCTGGGAATGGTAGGTATGGGCTTTTGGTTCAACGCCATCCTGCGTGTCGGCCCGCTGATGGGTTCGAACAGGGGGACGGATCAGGCGCTCATCCGCTTCCGGCAGTACTCCAATTTGATGGCGATTACCGGGACCCTGGTCTTGTTATTGACCGCAATTTCACAGGTTCAATAAGCGGGACCCTTCATGAAAGTTATTCTCATTATCGCTGTCATAATCGCCGCGCTTTCTCTGGTTGGCTGGTTGGGATTGCAGATCAAACCGGCGCCGTTCCAGCTCCACCCTGAGCAGCCACCTGAACTGGTAATAATTCCGTTACCTGATGGTCTGCCCGCGCAGGTGGAACGTTTCTACAAAATGGTTTGCGGGGAAGAGATTCCGGTTATTCAATCTGCGGTCATCAAGGGACGCGCGGAGATCAGCCCGTTCGGGTCCAAGCTGCCCGCACACTTTCTCATTGTCCATAAGTCGGTATCTTTTCGCAATGTGCGTAAGTCCTATATATTTAGAAACGAGGGCCCTAAACAACTGTCCACTTGACCAGTGAAAGACTCCTCCCCAGAGGGGGGAGTCTTTTTATGTATTGATATATCATGAGACGAACGAAAATCATAAGGAGATCAACATGGATAAGACAACCAAAACTGTTTTGATCGTCATCGGTTCCATACTCGTGTTATGCGCCTGCACAGGTATAGCTGTATTCGCTACGGGTTTGTGGACATTTAGTAGAGTAGCTCATGTTGCCGAGCAGAGCGTGAGTGTAAGCCCGGAGGCAGCGGTCAGGGTCGGAGGGGAGATCGCAGATTACGAGGTCCCGGAAGGATTCGGTTCTCCAGTTAGTGTCCACATCGGTGATATGACATTGCTACGGTACACGACACAGAACGAGAATTCATATATTCTTTTGGCGCAGTTCCCCGAAGGGACAAGTGTCAATGTGGAAGAAATGTTGAGATTGATGGAGGAAGGTTCTGGCGACCCGAACAGCGTATGGTATAGCACCGAAACGACACGTATCGAGCAAAAACCCCTCACAATTCGCGGGCAGGCTACCACCCTCAACATCAGTGAGGGCACATCTTCAGAAGGGATTACCTATCGCTATGCGACCGCAAGGTTCGAAGGCAAAGGCGGCCCGGCTCTAGTGATGGTCGCCAGTCCGTTGGGTGAATGGGATATCGAATTAGTCGAAGAATTCATCTCATCGATACGGTAAGGCCAGGCTTGACAGAAGTCTGTCCACTTGACCAGTTCAAAACTCCTCCAATGGCGGGGGAGTTTTTCTTCTCTTGTTCGTATACTATGAACAAGAACATTTCTCCTCCTTTGTGCCGGGGCTGGTCTATGGGCAGGTTAGCCCCGGCGAAGAGATTATCATCATCTTCAAACTTTTCCTGAAGGAAGGTTTTTCATGAAACAAGCCACTCTCACCACCGCACAAAATGTGCAACAATTTGGAAAAGACAGCTTGGCTCGCAAACTGCTGATTTATTGTGGTCTGGCTGCACCCGTTTTATATGTTGCTACAGCGATAGTTGGCGCTGCCCTGCGCCCCGATTATAGCCATATTGTCAACGCCATCAGCGAACTGCTCTCACACGGCGCGCCGAACAAAGCCGTCCTCGACGTCGTTTTTAATCTCTACAACGCATTAATGCTGGCCTTTGCTATTGTTGCGTTTGCTGTCCTAAAAAACTCCCAACGTCTCAGCAGGATCGCGATGGGCATTTTGATCGCCATACAGGTATTATCCTTTTCTTGGGGCTTTTTCCCAATGGATCCCTTGGGCGCGGAAGCGACTTTTGCCGGAACCATGCACAACGTCTTTGGCGGGATAGTGGCATTTGCAACAATCATCATGCCATTGCTGATGGGGCTGGGATTTCGGCATACGAGTGACTTCAAGCGTTATTCGGACTTCTCTTTTATTGCTTCCGGGATCATCTTTATCTCAGGGCTGACAGGCGTCATCCTGGCCGGGCAAGGTTTTCTGGTGTTCGGTCTCTTTGAGCGTATCACCATCGGCACGTACGAAGTGTGGATTTTTGTCACCGCCTTGAATTTGCTGACAATCCTTCGAAATGAGCGTTGAAAAAATATCCTATCCACTTGACCAGTCTCAAACTCTCCCTATGGCGGGGGAGTTTTTTCATACTAAAACGTAGAATTAAGATATCTCTTGTTCTAAAAGGAATCTTTAATGCAAAACCAATCCTCCACCCGCTGGCCCTGGATCATGCTTGTTTCGCGCATCAGTCTTTTTATTGGTATTCAAGCCTTGTTCGCGCTTGGTTACCAACTGGCCGGTTCCTCGGCAGCCTGGGAAGACTCAGCCAACTGGTGGCCGTTCGTTGTAACTGTCACTAATTTTATCTGTATTGCTTTGCTTGTCCGATTGTTCAGGCAGGAAGGTGAGCGATACCGGGATATTTTTTATATCAAAAAAGAAAATGTCAAAAGCGATTTGCTGGCTCTCGTCGGCATAACAATTCTTATAGGACTGATTGGATATTTCCCAAATGTCTGGCTGGGAGGCTTGCTATTCAACGACCCTCAGCAGACTCTTGATTTACTGGTTCGGCCCTTGCCCATGTGGGCAGTTGTCATCAGCATGATTCTGTTTCCATTAACCCAGGGGTTGGCCGAAATTCCAACATATTTCTCCTACGTTATGCCTCACTTCGAAGAGCAGGGAATGCGTCGCTGGTTGGCCTTCTCGCTACCTGCTCTCTTCCTGGGCATCCAACATTGTGCTATACCGCTGCTGTTCGATATACGCTTCTTTACATGGCGCTTGTTGATGTATGTCCCGTTTGCATTCCTGGTCGGGATCATACTACGCTGGCGGCCGAGAATGCTGCCCTATCTGGCGATGATCCATGTTCTGATGGATCTGGCTTTTGCAGCCATGCTGCTCGGTGTTGCATATTAACCAATCAGGAAACAGAAGAGACTCCTACTCGGTAGACGCTTTTTAGAGACTTACTCCATGCTGGTCGTGCAGATTGCCCAGGGTTCTCTCAACTTCCTTTTGCTTTTGTTCGTCATCCCAACCCAGGACGTCTGCCAGGATGCCAGCCAGCTCATCTACCAGCGGACGGTTCAGATATCCGAGATAGGCCATCAGCGAGCGCCGCAGGATCAGGTCGTCCAGGTGGACGACCTTTTCTTTTTCGGCCAGGAAGGCTGCCTCTTGACGGGTCATATCAGGATAATGCTCGAGCGGTGAATCGTCTCCGTTCTGGTAGGCGCTGATCTCGTGGCAGCGGGAGCCGTAGCGCGCAAATAGTTTTGCGTCGCATTCAGACGAATCTTTTACTGCAGCGTAGTTATGCCCGCCGCCGATGGGCAGGTGCTTAGTGTCCGCTACTCGCGCTTTGCCGAGATAATTCAGCGCCTTGTCAGTCGTCTGTTCGGAGAAGGCGCGGTAGCTGGTCCATTTACCGCCCACCAGCGAGTAGACCGGGATATCACCCAGTTTGTCTTCCTTGATGCTATGGTCGCGCGTGATCTGGCCTGCCGTCTTGGCATGGCTGTATTCGAGCGGACGCACGCCCGAGAATTGAAAAACGATCTGGCCATACGCGAGTTTGATATCGGGGAAGACGCGTCCGATCATTCCGAAGAAATAATCGATCTCTTCTTTTGTGCAGCGTGCTTCGTCGGGATTTTCGATGGGAATGTCGGATGTGCCGATCATGACTTTATCTAAAAACGGGAAGATGAGCACGATGCGGCCGTCTTTGTTCTCGAAGAAGAACTCGTTTTCACCGATGGCGGCGCGTAGTTCGGGGTGATCGAGCACCAGGTGTGAGCCTTTAGTCCCGCCGATATAACGGTCACCAACCCCAAGGTCCGAATTGACGCGGTCGATCCAGGGGCCGGCGGCGTTGATGATCAACTCCGGTTGAAGGTTGAAAGTTTGATGGTTTAATTCGTCCCGTAAAACTACGTTATTGCCTTCAGCGTGGATGAACGAAACGTAGTTCAAAGCACGGGCATGCGACCCTTCGGCTTCGGCGTCCAGGATCAATTCGATGGTGTAACGCTCAGGGCTGCGAATAGAACCGTCGTAGTAGGTGGCAGTGTAATGGACGTCCGGGTGTAGATGCGGGAATTTTTTGTGCGAGGCAGCCTGTCCTTCAAAACGGTGCGGCGGAACGGTGCCTTGGGCGCGCGTGTAGGCATCGTAGAGCATCAGGCCGAGCTTGATGACGAGAGCGCCGCGCTCTGATGGCCTGTCGAGCCAGCCCAGGAACTTGAGCGGCGCATTGAGCAGCCCGGACCAGAATTTGAAGACAGGGATGGTGGTGGGCAGCGGGCGGACAATGTGCGGGGCGTTTTCGATCATACGGTTGCGCTCACCCACGGCTTCATGCACGAGACGGAACTCACCATTTTCAAGGTAGCGTATGCCGCCGTGCGCCATGTGCGAGGAAGCCGCCGATGCGCCTGAGCAGAAGTCGGCGCGGTCGATCAGCAACGCGTCCACACCGTTGAGCGTCAGGTCACGGAAGGTTCCCACACCGTTGATGCCCCCGCCGATGATGAGGACGGTAGGGGATGGGCTTTCTTTCAAGGATTGCAGAATTTCTTTGCGTTTCATCGGTAATCTTGCCTGGTATATTTTTAATTTGAGTCGGAGTGTTCTATATATTCACTGTGAGCATAGGGTAGCACAATCAGAATTGCTGAGAAACGATACAAAACTAAACGTGTTAAATAGGCAGGAACAAGTCAAGTTTAACATAGAGTCTATTAAGCATGGGAACACAATTTGCGTTGGGAGCATACTCCCGTTAATCCTTGGGATGTACTAAAAAGGTGGATCATGAGCTATCAATCCAAAGATCGAAGACCGATACCCGTCAGGGAGAATCCGCTTTCAAAGCGAACCGCTAAATTGCTGACACGTGCCGGTGTTTCTGCAAATTTGATTTCCAGCCTCAGCCTGTTGTTTGGGGTTGGCGCCGGGATTTGCCTGATGATGACTTCTTCGCAGCCAGGTGTCAGATTATGGTGGGCATTGGCGGCTGTATTAATTTTGTTGCGGCTTCTGGCAAACATGTTGGACGGTATGGTTGCAATGGAAACCGGCGAAACTTCTGCGGTGGGAGAACTGTTCAATGAAGTCCCTGATCGTATTTCTGATGCGGCCACTTTTATCGGGGCTGGTTTTGCAGCTGCTAGTTCAGTCCACCTGGGATATATGGCTGCGATTCTCGCGTTATTGGTTGCTTATACGCGTGCGCTTGGAAATCAAATGGGTGTGACAGGGTTATTTATCGGACCTATGAGCAAGCAGCAACGCATGTTTACCTTGATTGTGATCTGCCTTTTTTATGCAATTGTTCCGTTTGCATGGCAGTCATTGCCATTGCTCATTTTGGGTTTGTGGGCCATTAATCTGGGTTCGATTATTACATTCATTCGGCGGATTCGTCTGATTGTCAAAGAGATGAATAGATGATTTGGGAGACGCTTAATAATGCTGTCTTTCAAAGTTACGCTATCTTGATTGGCGGTTTAATCGTTTTGACAGGAATTACCCTGGTCAGCCTCGACAAGATATTTCATAAAGACGTATCATCTATTTGGTCCATCTATCGAGGCTGGTTGATCATGGTTCCCATATTTTTTGTTTTTATCCTGCTCGGAAGAATCTTTATGATTTTTGGGGTATTCGGTCTTTCGATGTATGGCTTCATCGAGTTCTCCCGCGCTACCCGGCTAAACAAGAATACATGGATCACACGCATAGTTTATCTCGGAATTATTACCGTGGCAGTGTTCGCCTGGGTCCGTGATCTCAAAACTGGGTACTACGGGGCGTATGGATTCTTTATGGCTCTGCCGGTGTATGTTGTCAGTTTGTTGTTCCTTGTACCGATTTTGCAGAATCACTATAAGGGACAACTGCAATATCTAACCCTTGGCATAACCGGTTTCATTTACTTTGGCTGGATGTTTGGCCATTTCGGATTTTTAGCGGATTCGGATTATGCGATAAATTACATTCTCTACCTTGCCTTCGCAGTCGAAATTGCCGATATTTCAGCATATACGTTTGGCCGAATTTTTGGCAGGCACAAACTCCGCAGCAACATAAGTCCCAATAAAACTATCGAGGGAGCCTTTGGATCATTGGTCATCTCCTTGTGTCTGCCCTGGTTGTTCCGAGCTACATTTCCTGAGTTTGGCACCTTGCAATTGATCCTGACGGGCTTGATTGTTGGCATTGGTGGTCAACTAGGTGACCTAATTATCAGCGTGATTAAGCGTGATGTGGGCATCAAAGATATGGGAACGTTGATACCTGGTCATGGTGGCGTCTTAGACAGAATCGATAGTCTCATTTTTGTTGCTCCACTCTTCTTTCACATGACCCGCTACTTTGGCGCACTATATCAATAGGGAGAAAATGTGATTGGATATATCATTGCATCCATTTGGGGATTTGCCGAAGCAACCCTGTTCTTTTTCGTACCGGATATCTGGATCAGCATCCTCGCTTTACAGAGCGGACGCCAGGGGTTGATTGCATGTCTGTATGCGTTTGTAGGTGCTGTAGTCGGTGGTTTGATTATGTACTATCTTGGACGGGCAGATGTTCAATCCATGAATAAGTTGTTGAACAAAATCCCCGCAATTCGAATGGAGGATATACTGAAAGTGCAATCGGATATTCAAAAATCAGGGGCAACTGCGGTTTTGTTCGGACCAATGTCCGGAATCCCATATAAAATATACGCGGTCAACGCCCACTCCGATATGTCTGTTACTGCCTTTGCACTCGTCAGTATACCGGCAAGACTTATTCGTTTCATCTTTATCGCACTGATAACAACTTTCGCTTCAGAAAGATTTCTAGCAACATTCTCACCGATAGGAAAACTGCAAATTGTATTAATTGTGTGGGTTGCTTTTTATATTGTCTATTTCCTTCTCAAACGCGATTGAAGGGGGAAGTCCAGATGTTTTTTACTCGATCCAATCAAAGGTATGCGTAACGGCTTTCTTCCAACCTGCATACAAACCCTGGCGAGTCTTTTCGTCCATCTGCGGGTGCCACTCGTGGTCCTGGCCCCAGTTGGCGCGCAGTTCGTCGAAGTCCTTCCAGAAGCCGACGGCCAGCCCGGCGGCATAAGCCGCACCCAGGGCAGTGGTCTCGGCAACTTTTGGACGGATAACGGGCACGTTCAGGATGTCCGACTGGAACTGCATCAGCAAATCGTTGAAGACCATGCCTCCATCTACTTTCAACGCGGTCAGACCAACGCCCGAATCTGCTTCCATTGCTTCGAGCACTTCCTTCGTCTGATAGGCTGTCGCTTCGAGCGCTGCCCGGGCAATATGTCCCTTGTTGACATAGCGAGTCATGCCGACGATGGCTCCGCGCGCATCGCTGCGCCAGTAGGGTGCGAACAGACCGGAGAAGGCCGGGACGAAGTAGATGCCACCGTTGTCATCGACCGTTTTGGCCAGCTCTTCCACATCGGATGATTTCTCGATCAACCCGAGATTATCGCGCAGCCATTGCACCAGCGCGCCGGCGATGGCAATCGAGCCTTCCAGGCAGTAAACAGCTGGTTTCTCACCGATCTTGTATCCCAGCGTGGTAAGCAAACCGTTTTCTGACGGGATAGGCTCCTCGCCCGTGTTGAGCAGCATGAAACAGCCCGTGCCGTAGGTGTTCTTGGCCTCTCCTATGTCATAACAGGTCTGGCCGAATATGGCTGCCTGCTGGTCGCCCAGGTCGCCTGCCACAGGGGTACTACCCAGCACGCCTTTGGCTTTGCCATAAACTTCCGATGATGAGCGGATTTCCGGCAGCATGGCGCGCGGAATGCCGAGCACCTCCAGGATTTCTTCATCCCAATCCAATGTTTTCAAATCCATCAAGAGCGTGCGGGAGGCGTTGGTCACATCCGTGTAGTGCTGGCCGGTCAGGTTCCAGATCAGCCAGCTGTCCATATTGCCGAAGATCAGTTCTCCCTTTTCGGCGCGTTCTCGTGTTCCGGGAACGTTATCCAGAATCCATTTGATCTTGGGGCCAGAGAAGTATGTGGCCAGAGGCAGGCCGGTGGTGGATCTGAAGCGGTCTTGTCCTCCATTTTTAGCGAGTTCGTTGCAAATTGTATCCGTACGCGTATCCTGCCAGACGATAGCGTTGTAGACCGGTTTACCGGTCTCCTTTTCCCAGACCAGGGCGGTCTCGCGCTGGTTTGTGATTCCAATTGCAGCGACATCGGTGGAATTGGAATCCGCTCTTTTGAGCGCACCACGCGTAACCTCTTGCGTGTTTTCCCAGATTTCCAGCGCATCGTGCTCCACCCACCCGGGTTTGGGATAGATTTGCTGGTGCTCTTTCTGGTCTACTGCAACGATATTTCCCCCGTGATCGAACAGGATGCAGCGTGTGCTGGTGGTTCCCTGGTCTATGGCAGCGACATATTTTGACATAATACCCTCCAATGAATAATAGGATTGATTTTATTCGTTCCAACCCTTTTTGGACATTCTCAAGCGAGTGCGATTGTAAATGGCGTAGGATATTTGTGAGCTTATTGTTCTTCCGATAAGTATAACCTCTCCGTTTTTTTACAGGACTTACGCAGCTAAATGAGAGAACACCCCCCTTATTTTCGGTAACCTTTTGCGCACAGCGTAAGTCCTATTTTATTATCATTGAGTGTCGGTAGGGGAGATTAGAATTCAATTCTGAAACCTTAATATTTGTTGACAATGACTGATTTTTGTGCAATAATAACGTTACCGGTAACGTTACCGGTAACGTTCTCAAAACGAGGTTTGGTTTTGATATGCCAACAAAAAAACGCGCGGTAACCATTCAGGATGTAGCAAAAGCGGCAGGATTTTCTGTTTCTACCGTTTCTCGTGTGTTGAACGGCAAGGTTGACGTTGCAAGCGATACTCAGGATCGAATCCTGACGGTTATTGAAAAACTTGGGTATACATCGAGTCTGGCTGCCCGAAGTATGCGTAGCCGCAAAAAAAACTTGATTGGGCTTGTGGTACCAGACATTGGTTTTCCTTATTCTATCGAAATCATGAAGGGGATCAATCGGGCGATAGCGGAATCAAGTTTTGATTTATTGGTTTATACCACCGGGGGAATTCAAAAAGATGGCACGGTAACTCGTGAACAGCATTACGTTTCTCTTCTAAATAACTCACTTACAGATGGCGTAATCATTGTGGCTTCTGCGGCAGCAGAGTTTATTACGGAAGCCCCCATTATTTCGGTGGATCCTCATGTGGTTAATCCAAACTATCCGTCTGTGCAGGGGACAAATTACCGTGGCGCTTATGATGTTACGGAATACCTTTTGCGTATGGGGCACCGCCGTATTGGTTTTATCAACGGACGGCCGGAAATCGGGAGCGCAGGACGCCGTTTAAAAGGATATCAGGATGCGCTCGTGAATGCGGGGGCTGATTTGGATGATGCGTTGATCGTTCCGGGTGATTTTTCTACAGAGACAGGCCACGAGCGAGCTCTTCAATTGCTTGCGCTGGAAAATCCGCCTACCGCGATCTTTGCATCCAATGACCAATCTGCGTTAGGTGTTTATCAGGCTGCTGAAGAACTGGGAATACGCATCCCGGATGATTTGTCTGTAGTAGGTTTCGACAATATCTCAGAGGCCAAGTATCTGGGCCTTACTACGGTTGATCAGTTCCTGGCTGACATGGGCTACATTGCGATACAAATGCTTATCAAGTTGATTAATAAAGAGCCGCTTGATGAGCAGGTTCATAAAATGCCAACGAAGTTGGTAGAACGCAGTTCCTGCCGGGATTTAACCCAGGTATTTTAATGATTTTTTTGAACGCACGTTTTTTTTTA